>JBGSPO010000026.1:0-5247 GCA_041738575.1 Candidatus Aminicenantia bacterium | reverse complement strand
GAACTCCCTCACCGTCCGCCGTTTCTTCAGCGCTTCATAAAAATCCATGCTGGGCTCCCGCACTCGACTCTCTCTATCTCTCTCCGTACTTTAAACCAGAAAAATGGCAAGCGTCAATAGCGGGACCTGGCGATCGCTCCTCGAGGCCATCAGGATAAACCCGGCCCCGGACTTATCTCATGAGCGATTCGATGAATTCCTTGGCGTCCTTCAGGCTCGCGCCGGTCTCTTCCCTGAAGGCCTTGATGGCCGCGATCTTGTCTCCTCGGGCCACCAGTTCCAGGACCGCCGCTGAAGCACGCCCGGCGGGCGCCTCCCCGGCCGTGATGCCCAGGCTCCTGAACAGGAAGCCCAACTGCGCCTCGATCTTTTCCAGCCGCGTTTTGATCGCCGCCATCTCCTTATTGATATCGGACATTTTTTCCCTCTCTGTTCACGGGATCTTCAGCGCCCGGACGCGAAATCTTCTACTTTTATCACAACTTTTCCCCTGGCGTGCCCGGCGAGAAGATAGCGCAGGGCCTCGGGAACTTCGGCCAGCGGGTACGCCCTTTCGATGACCGGGACCACGTTCCCGGCTTCCATGCGCTCCTTCATAAAGATCAGGTCTTTCTGGTTCGCATGGGCAGTGATGCCGCCCATTTTCTTGCCGCCGGTCATAGAGAACCACGGCGCCAGGAGCATGGCATGGAAAATTTGCCTCATGGTGCCCCCGGTCATGACATACATCCCGCCGCGAGCCAACGCCCGCTTGTAGTCCGCGAGCGGATGAAAGCCGTTGGCGGCCAGGATCAGGTCGTACTGCCGCCCGCTTTGGGTAAAATCCTCTTTTGTATAATCAATGACGTGATCGGCGCCGAGCTGGCGCGCCATGTCCATGTTCCCGGTGCTGCAAACCGCGGTGACCTCGGCCCCGAAAAATTTGGCGATCTGCACCGCGAACGTGCCCACGCCGCCGGAGGCGCCGTTGACCAGCACTTTCTGGCCTTCCTGGATATGCCCCTTGTCGCGCAGCCCCTGCAGGGCGGTGAGCGCCGCCATGGGCGCGGCCGCCGCCTGCTCGAAGGTCATGTTACCGGGCTTGGGCGCCAGCGCTTGCTCGGGAGCACACACATACTCGGCGCAGGCGCCGCAGCCCCAGCGGGCCAGGTCCCCGTACACCTCGTCGCCCGGCTTGAACTGCGCCGTTTTTCCGCCGACCTCCTCGACCCGCCCGGCCATGTCGGTCCCAAGTATCCTGTTCTTGGGCTTCAGCAGCCCGCCGCCCATGAGGCGGACCATGAATGGGTCGGGCAGCAGCATATGCCAGTCAAAGGCGTTCAGGGATGCCGCCCGGACCTTGATCAATACTTCATTCGCCCTGGGAGCGGGTTTGTCCACCTCCGCGAGTTTGAGAACATCCGGCGGCCCGTACTTTTCGCAAACAATGGCTTTCATGAAACTCCTCCTATTCGTGGATTATTCATGCCGGCCGGACCAGGACCTGAATAATTTAAACCAAAACATGAAATTTTTCAGCCATTCATCCTTTTCCAAAATGTGATTCATCTCATTTGCGGTAGGCGCCACCGATCAGGTCATAGCCGAATTGAAAGCTGCTATCCCCCAATATCATTCCCTTGGCCAGGGGATGAACGCCGTTGAATTTCCATGTCGCGCCATCGGCGCATGACCGTTCCCGATGCCCGGCGAAAGCGATCCGGACAAAACCCGTCATCCCGGAATTCGCGGGCGGAAAGATCGCCTGCATGCCGGCCGATCCGAATCCTGCGGTCTCGCCGGCCGGCGAGCACTGGGCGCTCACGCTCAAGCCGGCGACCTGGATGGAACCCAGCCAATTCCCGGCTGGATCCTGGCGCAGGCGCACGTCGCCATAGCCGGCATAGTGCCCTTTGCCGCGCACGTAAGCGACGTAATCCCTGTCGGGCAGCCAAAATTCCAATGCCAGGAACGGCTTTCCCGGGCCCAGATCTCTTGCCGGATCCGCCGGCGCCACGCGGGCGAACCATAGCGCCGCGGCGCCATTCTCGGGCCAGTCCGGCGAACGCCCGTCTATGGCGAACGTTTTCATGCGGACGATCTCGATGAACGAGATGCCCCAATTCGCGTGCGCCGGGTAATTGTCCAGGTGTTCCTTGGCCCAGGGCGCGTTGCCATCGGCAAGCTCCTTGATCGTAATGAAGCGCAAATACTCCGGAAGCAGGTCCTTGACCGTTGCCAGATCGAATATCAGGTAGGTGACGATCTCTTCGGGTCCGTCGACAACCCATTTCGTTTGCGCGCCTTCAGGGAGAGCCGGGATTTGCGCCAGGGCGTTGATTGCCAGCGAAAAGAAAAACACACACAGAATCGGCAACCAGTTACGGTTCACTTTCGGTCCTCCCTTCGATCTTCAATACGCGGTACGCCCGATCCATCAGCCGCGGGAACATGTCGTTCAAGGGCCCCAATAGAAAAAAACGCGCCGGCACAGCCACCGCCGCCTTTTTCTTCATTATCCCCCGCATCATCGCCCGGACCACTCTGTCGGGAGACATCTTTGCCGATATCCACGGCACTTTCAGGTTCCGCAGCATCGGCGTATCGACACGGCCCGGATAGATGGAGGTCAAATGGATGCCCAGCGGCTTGAGCTCCTGGCGCAGGACATCCCCGAACCCGTCCAGCGCGGCCTTGGCGGCCACGTAGGGACCGTCGCCGACGATGCCTTTCTTGGCATCAAGGCTGTTCATGACCACGATGTGCCCTTGGCCGCGGCGCCGCATTTCCGCAAGGACGCTTTTGACGGCATGCAGCGTGCCCAGGAAATTCAAGGCCATGGAGCGCTCATAAGCCTGGAGATCGACCTCGCAGGGAGCGTCCTGGACGTATTGCCCGGCATTGGCGATCAATATGTCGATCTTTCCCCATTGGGCTATCGCCTCTTTTGCCATGCGTTGCGTGTCGGAGAAAGAGCGGATGTCCGTTTTGACCACCAGCGCTTCACCGCCCTGCCGGCGGATCTCTTCCCTCAGCAACCCCAGTTTTTCCTCGTTCCGGGAGGCCAGCACGACCTTGGCGTCGCACCGGGCAAAAGCCAGCGCCGTTGCCCTGCCGATGCCGCCCGATGCGCCGGTGATGACGACGACCTTATCGCTGAAATAAGCTTTGTTATTCATGTTGGTTGCGATCCGTTATTCCAGCGAGCCTGGGATCACCACCGATATTTTATATCGCCGGCCGCTCTTTTTAAAGACAATTCCGCCCGATCGATCCGCTTCTTTTCTGCTCCAGGAGCCGTGGCCCAGCAGGTCGGATTGGCAGGGGGCTTCGTGGCCGCCATCCGAGGCACCGGCGGTTCGTTTCCAAGCCGGGCCGGATCCGTCCCGCCCTGCCCCGACGGGGCCGGCGAGCCCGCCAAGCCCGGCTTCCCAATAAGCCGTCTTCCCGCCTGCATCACTGGCAAATTTCAGGCGCATGGCCCCACGGTGAAAGCAGATCCGCTCCAGCCTTTCAAAGCAGCAGTCCACGCCCCGGTTTTCCGGCAGCCTGATTTCCGTCCAGTCCACGCCGTTCGTGCTGCGATACAGGGCGGGAAAGGTCCCTTCGATCTGCCACTGGGCGGCCAGCCACAAGGAATTGTCCGGGCCGCGCGCCAGCAGGGAAGGCGCGCCGGGCAGGATCGGGCCGGCCAGCCATTGGCCCCGGCTATCCACGGTGACCGGCATGAACGAATTCGAGGCGCACAGGTAATCGGGGATGCCGATCAGGACCAGCAGGCGCTGGTCAGCCAATTCGAAGAAGTCCCGGCTGAACAATACTTTCTTATCACACGAGAAGTTGCCATCCCGAACCGCCAGCCGGATGCCCTGCAAAATGGAGGCTGGCATGCTGCAGGTCCGCTCTTCCGGTTCCACCCTCACCTCATTCGAGAAACAGCATGGATAGCGAAATAAGAAGACGCACAGCGGGATCAGGAGGAACCTGCGGTCCGGCTTTTTCATCTTTTCGGTCTCAAGTTTTTACCTTTTTCGTTTCATTCTTTCACTGAACCTCATCGCCTGGCGAGGAGTTCGGCCTCGAGCTTCAGCAGCTCCTGATTCAGGATCAGGGAGATTTTTCCGGGGACCAGACGGTTCTTTTTCCCTTCCAGGCGCTCCTGGCGGTCGAATGAACGGCTCAGCAGCACGGCGCCGTTCAGGGCATCGACGATTTCCCAGTCCAGCGCCAGCCGGGCGTGCCACTTGCCCGCGACCAGGCATTTTTCCACGGCTTCGACCCTTGTCTTCAATGTCCAATCCGGCTCGCCGGCGTCTTCGTAGTCGGCGACCTTCTTGAAAACCGACCTCTTTCTCCAGAAACGGACCACCGCATCCTCGATCAATTCATCCGGGCTTTTCGACCAGGAGGCGAAATTAGCGTACTGCAGCTGGAACGGAGATTCCCGGCAGACGATCCGATAGTCGCGATAGGTTTCATTGATCGCGATGCGCTCGACCAGCAAAACCTTGTCGATCTTTTTTTCCCCGGGGCCGGCCGGGATCCCGGTCTGCAGGTCGTAATAATGGAGCCCGCCGCAGCCGGTGAAAAGCAGAACCATGCCCGCCAGTGTGACCGCATGCCGCCTTATCGCTCCCATGTCATCCTCCCACGTTCAGGGCAATCCATTCTCGCCATAAGTATAAACTGTTTTCTCGAATATCTCTTACTTCGTTTTTTTCTTCAGGACGCGGAGCGAGGCCCAGGTCATTCCGACCACGACCAGGGTGTAGAGGATCGCCCCGGACAAGCCCACGGCTTTGCCCGCGAGGGATTGAAGCCAGGTCGGATCGGGCAGGACCATGGGAGAATGCACTGCGATCACCTTTTTTGCCAGCGCGTTATAATATTGAAAAATCCCCTGCCGGCTCCAGATGAAAAGGATGGAGCCGATGGCACCGATCCCCACCCCCCAGGAGAGCAGCTTGGTCCGGCGCTTCTCCAGATCGGGCGCATATCTGAAGACGAACGCATTCAGGCCTGTCATGAGCACCACCGCCCATATCTGTTCCTTGTAGGCTTGCGCCATACGCTCCTGGAAAAATGATAAAAGATCGGCAAATTCCATCCCTCACCTCCCCATCATTCGCTCGCCAACGATGCTCACAACGTTGGCCCTATGATGGCCATGGCTTCCGCTGATGTCCTGACCGGGATGATCTCGAATTCCACCAGGTCCTGCCATTGGCCGATCCATTTTGCAAACAGCGAAAAATCATCGGTCTCCAT
>JBGSPO010000218.1:0-2702 GCA_041738575.1 Candidatus Aminicenantia bacterium | reverse complement strand
GGCCGCGGGCAGCGTCATGCTGGCCGACTGCCGCGAGATCATTTCCCGGCGCGGCCGCATCAACTCCGGGCATGCCGTGGTCAGCAAGGCCGGGGACCTGCCTTTCCGCGGCGTCATCCATGCCGTGGGGCCGAAAATGGGAGAAGGCGACGAAGAAAAGAAACTCGTGCAGGCGCTGCGCGAATCCTTCGACCTGGCCGAGGAACGGCGCTGGAAATCGCTCTCCTTCCCTGCCGTCAGTTCCGGGATCTTCCTGGTGCCGGCGCCCATATGCGCCCGGGCCTACCTGCGGGCGGTGAAGGAGTTCTTCGCCGCCAACCCGCTCTCGCAGCTGCGGGAGATCCGCCTTTGCCTCTTCATGGGCCCGCTGCTGGACGTGGTCAAAAAAGAGTGGGCCAAGGCGTTCAGCGATTGACAAGACCGGTCGTTGGCTTTATACTGCGGCGGGCGCTGACGTTGCAGCCCGAGGTGAATAGTTCCCATTGAAAATTTACCCCGCACGCGATAGATCATTCTCCGGCCAACTCCACGTCACCATCATTGCCCCGTGCGGGTTCCCCGTTTTGTTCCCTGGTCCCGTAGTCCGGCCTGGCGGCCGCTGAGGAGGATTGCATGGCATTCACCGTCCCTGAAGCGTTCGAACCGGCCCCCACGGCCACCATCATCCATGCCTATAACAGCGAGGGCATTTCACTGCCGGCGCTCAGCGACGAAGATATCGGGACGGTGATCAAGGCCTCAGGCGCCAACCTGATCGGAAGGCCCAACATGCACCCGCGCGTGCAGGTGATGGACCGCTATATCAAGGAACGCGACCTGCAGATCAGCCAGATCGAGATGTCGCTGGCCATCGAGGAATCCCATGCCAGCTACTTATGGGAAAGACAGGTCTCGGGGAAGAAGTCTTTCGAGATGGCCAGCATGGAGGTCAACACCTGCGGCGACTCGCTGAGCCCCAGGGTTCTTGGCACTTTCCTCGATGTCTGTGACTACCCGGAGCTCGTATCCTTCATCTATTTTGCCCCCACGCCGCTGCTCAAGGACCTGAAGATCTCGGACCGCGATTCGCTGCGCAAGCAGTGCTTCAAAGCCCCGGTCGACTGCTATTCGCGCTACGTCATCGACATCCAGGCACCCATCGACATCCCCGAAGGCAAGATGTTCATCGCGTACCTCTACCGCAAGGATATCGCCAAGATCGTACACCAAATGCGTGCCGAGATCATCGAGAGGTATTCCCAGCATTCCTTGAAACTTGCGCGCATTGACCGCAAGTTGAAGCTGATGGTCAATTCCCAGCAGGAAGAATACCTGGGCTGCGCCTTTTACGACTGCGACCAGAAATTCGTCGACCTGCTGTGCAACTCCAAGGCGCGCGAGGACGAAGCGCTCTATCTCCTGGAGGACTGTTTCGAAGACGTCCTGCTCTCCACCGACACGCCGTTCGTTTTCGAACATGATTTTGATCCCCCCGGCTATACCAGTGTTTTCCTGACCGGCGGCACGGGCTACATCGCCCTGCACGTTACTCCCAACCCCATCGGCCAGAACAAGAATTTCGTCGAATTCTTCGCCTACATCCATCCCAGCATGTGGGTCTTCGAGCGGGAATCGCTGATCCATGTCATGTGGCCGGTGCTGAAGCTTTTCCAACCGGCGCAGGCAGAGATCCATTACCGGGTTTCTTCGCGCAACATCACCCGCAGCCGCAACCTGCACCAGAAATTCATCCGCAAACGCCTGATCGGTCTGGGTTATACTTATGAGAATTTCGTTTCTTTCTACGACGAATATTTCGGCCGCACCTTTTTCCACCTGAACATCGAGAAGAAATAAGCGCCGCTGCCCCCGGCCCGGTCGCCGTCAGGATTTTCCTGATTGCATTCCCGGCGGTCCTGGATTACGGTAATGGCCAGGAGAGTGCGGGCCGGGCCGGATCATCCCACCCGCGAAAAACACCATGCGTTTCCGTTTCACCATGCAGACCATCCCCGTATCCCTGGCCGCCCTGGGCCTGTGGGCGGTCATCGGAGGCTGGTATATCGCCGTCGCCCCGGCCAACCTGGCCGGTACGGACAATATCGGCATCGTCCTCTCCACTTTCGGAGCCTGCCTGTTCCTGGCCGACCGCCTTGCCTTCCACTGGCTCAAGGTCGAATGCTGGCTGATCATCTTCAAGCTTTGGTTCTGGGGGCTGCTGTTCATCGCCTGGGGACTTCTGGAGTGGCTGGGCTCTTTTTCTCCCGAATTTTGGCTGCTCTTCACCGTGCACTGGCTGGCCATCGCCACGCTGATCACGATGGTGTGGCTGCTGTCCAGGCGGCAACGGGAGCCCGGGAACCCCTGAGCCGCAGGGTTGGCCAATGGGTTCCGCCGGTCTTAGTTTTTCGCGCTGAAAATAAAAACTTTTCCCCCCAGAAAATCGCTGACCCAAACGCTGCCGTCGGCACCGGCCCGGACCCGGCAAAGGTCATACACGCCGTCACCGAACTGGCCGCGCAGGAAAAACGAACTGTTGTTGCCGGAAAAACCGCTTTCCCCATAGGGATATTTTTCAAGATGCTGCAGCGTGAATTTCGCCAGCGCCGGGTCAAAGGTGAAGATGGCCAGCTCGCTGGCGCTGTGGCTGGTGATCCAAAGGCGCCCCTGGCACCAGGCGGCCTGGTCGGGCCGACCGGGGAAGGGGATGCGGTGCGTCAGCG
>JBGSPO010000194.1:0-5477 GCA_041738575.1 Candidatus Aminicenantia bacterium | reverse complement strand
ATCTCGGCCCGGCGGCGCTGACCAACGACCTGCTCGTCACGTCGCGCATCGGGCCGTTCCGCTCCACCTTCACCAACGGCATCCTGGCCGCGCAGTGGCTGGGCAACGTCCTGAACGCCGACGGCGAGGTCAAGAAGGATGAGCTGCTGAAGAAGCTCACCAACCCCGCGGACGGCATCCGCAAGTACCTGGCCGGCGACGTGCTGCCGCTGATCCGCGACCTGTTCCTGCGCCCCGGAGAATTCTATCTCGCCCTGTACGAGCTGGAGGACGAGGAGCTGGAGCAGATCCTGGTCGCCAATGCCGCGCGCATTCACCTCATCCTGGCTAATACCGGCGAAAGCGGCGGCAAGTGGGACAAGCGCAACCAGGCGGCGCGCCTGCGCCTGAAGGCCGCCGGCGTCGATATCGTGAACCGCATGTTCAACAACGCCATCCACATCGGGCACAACAAGTTCGTGGTCCATGTGCCGCCCGCCGGCAGCCCGCGCGCGGTGCTCACCGGCAGCACCAACTGGACCTCCTCCGGCCTGGCCGGCCAGACCAACAACGCGCTGCTGGTCGAGGACGACGCGGTGGCCGGCGCCTACCTGGAGTATTGGCAGCGCCTTAAAGACGACCCCCTCCGGGTCCCCGACCCGCTGAGCAAGGCCATGAAGGACAACCAGCAGGGTAAGCCCTTTCGCAAGTCCAACGAGGCCCCGGTTCGCGTCACTCTGGCCAGCGGCCGCGATATCGAGGCCTGGTTCTCGCCCAACATGCAACGACGGCAGAAACCGGGCGCGAACAGCAAGAGCGCGACCCCGCCCGATCTCGCCGCGGTCTTCAGCCGCATCCGCCAGGCCAAAGAGGCGGTGCTGTTCCTGGCTTTTTTTCCCGCCCAGCGCGGCGTCGACTGCATCATCAGCGAGGCGATCGCGAGGGGGTGCGCAATCCGCTCGCTGCTGGTCACCGGCGCCGTGTCCAGCCCCCAGGCCATGCCCAATTACCGGCCCGCGAAAAAGGACAGGAACGGCAAGGTGCTGGACAAGGGCGATTCGCCCAATACCTATGAAGACGGCAATATCTCCATCGTGCGCGCGGCCCATATCGACGAAAAGACCCTGTGCGGCGACCTGGGCGTGGAGCAGCGCGCCGCCTACGGCGGGGTGGGGGCCATCATCCACGACAAGATCGTGGTCATCGACCCGCGCCTGCCCACCTGCTCGGTGATCCTGGGCAGCCACAACCTGGGCTTCAAGGCCTCCTATTCCAACGACGAGAACCTGCTGATCGTCAGCGGCGACCAGGAGTTGGCCGCGGCCTATGCCGTGCATGTCCTGGACGTCTACGACCACTATCGCTTCCGCGCCGTCGAGGCCGAGCTGGAGCGCGAGGGCAAGGAGGGGTGGTCGGGGTTCCTGGAGACGGACGACACCTGGCAGGAGGAGTACCTCAGCGGCGAAAAAGGCGCCCTGCCGCGCTATTTTGCGAAGTAGAGGGTACTGTCGGGGAAGTTTCTCCGGCGTCGATTATTGAATAATGTAAAGAAGGGCGGACACGGGGGCCGACCCTACGATTTTGCTGGATCTTATTGTTCGGTCATTGAAGTCTATTTGGAATTTGGTGCTTGTGATTTGGAATGTTAGTTTTTAAGGCATCTACTCCCTGCTTGTCGCTCTTGGCAGGCTCTCGCGCCATTCCCCTCAACTTTTTCAAGGAGCGCTGAAGCATCCGCGAACCACGTCGGCCATTTTTTCAAAATGGCCTCCAGCAAGGCGTTCCGGCCGCGAAGCGTCCCCTCGGGGGAGAAATGCCGCTGCGCCTGCCAATTGCCCTTCTCTTGCTTTTGCCTTTTTACTTTTGCCTTTGTTTCTTGAATCAATGTAACCTGTTTTGCTCTTCTCTTACTTTTACCTTTTACCTTTTTCCTTTTACCTTTTAAGCGCTTCCCTCCTCCCGTCAGCCGCCCACCGAGTGCTGTTTCTTCAACTTCAAACGTCGAACTTCGAACATCGAACTTCGAACAAATAAGTAGATGGGTAGAAGGGTTGAAGAGTTGATGGGTTCAGAACAAACGCATTGTCTGCTTTATTGCCGCTAACCCTTCAACTCTTGAACTCTTCAACGTCGAACGTCGAACCTTCCTGTCTTCGAGCTCGAAGATATCACATTTGCCCCCATCTGGATCGCCCGTGAATTCCGCCTCTGTAAATAACCGATATAAGAGGTAAATAAATTAAATAATTTCAGTTTTCTCTCAAAAATATCACATTTTTACATATTGCGATTTCCTGTTCGGGCATATCTAATTTTGAACGGTGACAGAGAAAACGGCCGATATTTTGGAGACCCGGAGGCATCATGGCTATCATCATAAAAAAAAGAGAGGCCGACGGTTATTCCCAACAGAATGTGTATATCCTGCTGAGCGTCTCCAATAATTCCCTGTTCGCCTGCGACCAGAACGGGAGGGTGTTTTCGGTTCTCGATCCCCAGGATTATGAGATCACTTCCTTGGATGAGCGGACCCCGGCCGAGATCATCCGGGAAAATTCGGGGAATTAAATATATTTTTGTTATTTTCACCAGCTTGTGGATTTCCTTGTTTGCTGGTGTCTATGCCTCTGGGGACGGTGCTTGCATTTATGCATTTAGAACATTGGGTCCAGGTCTTACATTATCATATTTGTTCTGAATTTAATGCTTAACGATAATTCAAGACCGGGACCCAGTTTTTATTGACAAATAAATATATCAATTCCATACTAAAACCATAGGGGAAAGAATAGGCTGACATGGGATAGGGTAGTGCAGCCGAAAAGGCAGTGACGCCGATCAGAAGAATACCGAAGATGAAGTCTGCTTCAGATGGAAAAAGTACTCGTTTCGGCGTTTGCTTTCGATTCCGGCAGAAAAATGAAAACTGGCTTCTATGCGGAATGGTTCCATGGGTTTGCCGGCAGCGGGAAAGGTGCGTGCAATTTTGCATTTTGAATAAATCAGGATGCAACAGGAGGATGATAAAATGAAGGATCTTCTTGGCAAAATCACGACTTACAACTTGTTCAACTACTTGTTGCCTGGAATTCTTTTTGTTTTTATTGCAAAAGATTTTGCTGGCTACAATTTCATTCAGGACAACGATATATTCGGAGCCGCTCTGTATTATTTTATTGGCATGGTAATCAGCAGAATCGGCTCCTTGGTAGTTGAGCCCATATTAAAAAGCATGAAAATTATAAAAATCGCCGGGCGAGATGAATACTGCTTTGCTTCCAAGAAAAATGACCGGATCGAATTGTTTTTGGAGATTAACAATACTTACCGAACCATCACGGCCATGTTTATTCTTCTGTTGCTTCTAAAAGCATATCACCATTTTCAGTCTCTTGGGAACATCCCGGAGAATGAAACTGCTTTAACTGTCGCGATATTGCTGCTGATATTATTTTTCTTTGCTTATCGTAAACAAGCAAACTATATCAACAAAGAAATTTCCATAAGCAGTAAAGGCATGAAAGGCAATAGGCATAAAAGACCGGTCTAGGGGACATTCGTGCCGGGTCTTACGATATTTTAAAAAGGGATTGGGGACTTGACGGACGGTGCTGGCAAATATGCATTTAGCATAATAGAAAGGAACACGATGGCTGAAATGCCGCGGGACCGTATATTGCCCGGATTCGCCGGTGGCAGGATGAACTCGCCCGGATCAATGTACCGTCATGAATAACGCGGAAGATCATGAATCGTGCATGTATACAAGCACCGTCCCTTGAAGTCCGATGATCTGGAGTCATCTCTACCACGAATGACAGGGGACTAATACTCACTTTTACTTCTGGGGACCGTACTTCCGGGAACGGATGGTGAAAAGACACGGGTCAAGTAGTCGGGCTTCTTTGCAGGTTCCCAGGCGATCGCCAGGCTGTCCTGGCTTGTCGCGGTCAATACGAACGCACCGTCGCCAAAGGCGCCCGAGCCGCCTCAGGTCATTTCACGTCACTCTGGGTCCTGGCGTGGACTAGGCTGCTCAAGCCGAATTTGACGCTTGAGCTTGGATCGAATGCGTCGCTCACCTTGAAATAATGATTCTCATCGATCACATGAAAAAGGTAGAGCTTCCCTGGCAGCATCGTGCCCGCGGGGATCGTCAGTTCCGCGCCGGAAACGTCTATTGCAAAGATCGCGCGATGTTCGCATTTCAGCATGAAGTGGGCATCGTCGCCCAGAGTTCCCGTGAAGTTCCAGCGCACAGGAACGCCGGATGGATAGGCCGAAAGGTCGATCACCTGATCCTGAAGCGGGAACAGCCACTCCACGGTGTTGGTGATGGTGATTTCAGCCATTTTCATCCGGCCGGCGTATATTGTCGGAACGGCGCCCGGGGGAGAACTTCGGGGAAATTCGACCGACAGGCTCAGCGTGTCCCCCAGCCCGCGCTTGTAATGCCAAATGTGTCCCCTGTAGCTGCCGTCGCCCTGGTCGTCCAGCTTGGTGTCCTGGATCCTGACGATGACGCCCGTTACCGGGGTCCAGGAGCGCGTTAAATGGATCAGCGCGGAAACGTTGAAGGATTTGCCCGATACGTCCGGGCCATAACTGACCGAGCCCCGGACGCGGATCTTGGGAGTCGCGGGAACCGGATCCAGTCTCTTGATCGGCGTGCCCTGGGCAATGAGCGCCGGGAACAAAATGAACAGGAGCAGGCCTGTCGCCAAAAATGCTTTTTTCATCCTTCTCCTCCTTGTTTGATCTCGATTATGAATAGAATTTAAGGAGCGTTTATCTCAAAGGGATCTGGGGACAGGGATCTGGGGACGGTGCTTGACTTTGTTACTTTGGAGCCTCGGGGTCAGGTCTCCAGATTCCAGAAATCACTATTCGGGGGAACTGGGGACGGTGCTTGACTTTGTTACTTTGGCGATAGGGGCCTGGGAACGGCGCTTAACTTTGATACTTTGAGGCCTGGTAAACAAATAATCCAATTTTCTTTCTATCATAATTCTACTGAAATCCCAGCCATGACATCATTTGTCAGGGGGCATCGGGGTCAGGTCTCGATTTTAGACATTCAGTTAAATGCTCATAATAATTGATTTCTTGACTTTGTGGGTTACAGGGGAGCATGCTTTCAGGGGGGAAGTGGGACCTTGGTGTCAGGTCTAATATTCTGACAGCTGATTTGATATGATGCGTTTAAATACGGGCCCATGCGCCTGGCACCGATGTGGAGGAAAACCATGCCCATCCTGTTAGCGATCTTGTTGGCCCTGGCGCCGCAGCAACTGGATCTGCGCCTGGCTGTCGGAGAGTGGGATGGCGTCCTGGCCGAACTGCGTGCCGACCTTGCTGCGGCCGTGGCGGCCAGGGACGGCGAGAGCGAAGGGCTGGCGCGCATTCAGATCGCCCAGGCGCTGGTCGAGCGCAGCGCCTATCATGCGCTGGACGAGAAGCCGGCCGACGACGCCAGCCGCGAAGCCCTGGCCGTATGC
>JBGSPO010000168.1:0-4518 GCA_041738575.1 Candidatus Aminicenantia bacterium | reverse complement strand
GTCGGTCTGCTGGCGGGCCTGGCCGCGCTGCTGGTCGGCTATTTCGCCACGGCCGTGGCCCTGGTGGTCAGCGGCTTCCTCGGCGCCCTGATCGGCCTGGTGACGATCATCTCGCCCGATATCTTCCTGGAGATCAACCGTTGGGCCGGAGAGGCCGTGTTCCAGTTCGGTCACTTCCAGGACAACCCCCAGGTGGCCGGCATACTCACCCTGATCCTGTCCCTGATGCTGGCCGCCCTCGGCCTGCTCATGCTCTGGTCGGGCAAGCACATCTGGCGCGGCCTGAGCTTCGTGCTGCGCCTGGTCATGGACAAGATCCGTTCCCTTTTCGCCCGCGGCCGCAAAGCGTAGCGTGATTCGCAATTCACGATTCGTGATTGGAAGGAAATTGCTATTCCTTTCATGCTAGAATCCGGACGGTTGCATGAAACGCAAAAGCCCGGGAGAAAAGCATGATGAAGATCGTCTTCATCCATTTGGATTCGGGAAGGCATGACCGGGCCCACTTGCGCCTGCACGAGCCGGCCGCCTATTTCCTGCGCGCCTCCCTGGCCAACCACCACGTTTTGATCGAGGGGGATCCTGCCCAATTGGTTGACAATTTCATGCAATTTTGTGGTGCCCGGTGAGTCAAGTGAAAGGTGAAAAGTTGGAGCGCTCTTCAACGAATTCCACGCCTATGTGCCTTTTCACTTCACTTTTCACTTTTCCTACTTCTCACTGAAAACATATTTCCCGCTGCCATCGACCGTGACTTTGGGCAACCGCCGCGTCTTCTCGAAAATCGCGGACCCTTCCTGCAAATTGCGCCAGAATGCCAGCAAACCCGGGCCGCGCCAGGCCTCGCGCTCCAATCTCAGCCAGTCGCCGTCGAGGCGGCTGGGGAAAATGTGCACCGGCATGTGACGCTGCCCGGCGCTGCGGGCATCGACCGCGGCCAGGTAGACCTCCTCGATCGGCCCGTCCCGGAGCGGGATGCAGCCGATGGTCACGCACGAGCCGTGGATGAAGATATCGCCGCCCGGGCTCCGGGGGTCGCCGAGGATGCGGTCCGAGGCGTTGGGGTAATCCACGCGCAGCGACAAGTGGAACCGGCTCCAGGGGTTGAAGCCGCTGACATGGTAGAAACCCTCGGGAACCTGCAGGTCCCCTTCGCGGCGCTTGGGGCCGACCGTGCCCGAGGAGGCGCAAATGAGGTAGGATCGCACCAGAGTGAAGGGAGAGCCGGCATCGTTCCTGGCCCAGAGCTCAAATTCCCCCTCCATCTTGAAGGCACGCAGGAAGATCTCCCGGGCCGGATAGCGCAAACCGGCTTTGCGGAAAGATTCTTCAAGACGCGGCTGAGCTGTGATCCGGGCCGCACGCACGCGGGAATAACGGTTCTGTTCGTCACGGAACGTCGTCCCGGCCTCCAGAACTTGGGCACGGAAGCAGACCAGCGCCAAGAGAAGCATGGCCGCTTTTCTGTCCCGGCTCATCTTTCGTGCCTCGGGTAATGCATTCATTGCACCAGGGCGTAGCCCACCTTCAGGAAGAAGGTGCGGCTGGTCCGCGTCAGGTCGATGTTGGCCGTGCCGATGCCGCTGTCTGTGTAGCCAAGGAAAAGCACGGTCTGGGGATTGAGCTTATAGGAAAAGAGCAACTGGGTGAACAGCCCCTTCTCCCTGGGCTCGACCGGGCAAGAGTACAGGGCGGGGTTGTATTTGACATCGGAATACTGGATGATGGCACGCAAAAAGCAGCGGACATTGACATTGTAGATCAACCGCGCCTGCAGCAGGTTGGCCAGGTATATGCGGTCGCCCTCCAGGGTGAGGTTCTCATAGGTGTGGTTGAGATTGAGGTTGAGGTGCCGGCCCAGGGCGATCTCCAGCGCCGGGTTGAGCAGGACCGAACTGGCGGCGCGGGCGTTGGCGTAATCGATGGCATCGCCCGCCTCCCAGTACAGCCAGTACCATAACCCGCTGCACGGCTTCATCTCCATGTAGCCGCTGTTGTAGGTGCGCTCGATCTCCGTTCCTTGGTACAGGATCTTCTGGCTGACGAGAAAAAGCTGCAAAACCGACTGCAGCGGGCCCTCGTAGCCAAAGCCGGCAGAGCCCTCGATATCGGTCTGCCTGTTGTCATGGTCGATGATGCGGCTGCCCACGACCTGGAAGCCGAGGCGGTCGAACCAGCCGCCGGGACGGCCCCAGACCACCGGATGGATGTTCAAGGTCAGCTGCCGCGTGTCCACGCGCGGCATGAAGCCGAAATCGGCGCGAAAATCGCGGCCCAAATCCTTGTAGGACAGGGCATATATGAGGTTGCGGCTGTCGTGGCGCACGTTGCCGTACAAGGCATAGCCGGAAAAGGGGCCCGCGGCCTGCCCCTGGACGGCGGCCGTCGCCCCCGGATACTCGGTCCGAGAATAGAGGGCCTGCCAGGAAAAGGTCTTGCTGCGGCTGAGGCGCAGGAACCCGTCGGCTCCCAGCACATGGTTGTAATAATCCTGCCCCGCGCGGCCGGTGTAGAGGAAACCGACGGTGGAATTGCGCCCGACGTCGCGGCGGAAACGCAGCACTCCGCCCCAGACGTCCCCGTCAAGGGAACTCATGCCAGTCCCCTGGTTGGCGGGAAAGAGCAGGTTGTTGATGCGATCCTGGGTGACGAAAACGCCGATGGCGTTGCGGCCGACCTTGCCCGTCATCTTGCCCCCCCAGAGCGGGTCGGCCACCGTGCGCGTGAAGACCATCTCCAGCGGCGTCAGGAAAAAATCGCCGCCCTCGAGGAAGAAAGGGCGTTTTTCCGGGTAGCGCAGGGCGAAGCGGGTATTGACGTCGAGCTGGGCCGCGTCGGCCTCCACCTGCGAGAAATCAGGGTTGACCGTGGCGTTGAGCATCAGGTTGGGCGTAACCCCCCAGCGGGCGGTGAGCCCCGGCTCGGCCTTGACCTTGCCGCGGGTTAGATCCCCGGCGGGGAACATTTCCATGCCCAGGGCATCATGGCGCTGGACGGTCAGGGTGGGATCGAACTCCAGGTTCTTGCCCGGGCTGATGCCGCGAAACCCTCGGAGCTTGCTGAACTGGCAGAGGGTGCAGTTGCGGTCGCGGTCGCGCACCTGGGTGCTCATGCGATGGCGGACACTGCGCGGCCAGGAGCGGTCGGCCGCGAAGCCCCAGGTCTGCTCCAGCCCCCCCTTGGGGAAGCGCAGCTGGTTGAAGGGGATGGCCACCTCGACAGTGTAGCCGAAATCGGTGACCCTGCCGGCCGAAGCCCAGATCGCGTCCCAGGAGAAGTCCTCGTAGCCTTCCAGCTCGCTGAAATTGGCGTCGGCCTGCACGCCCAGTGGATTGATCCGGAATTGAAAGGCGCGGCGCTCATCGTTGAAGGTGTCGAGCATGATGCTGACGTGGTCATCCTGGATGAAGGTGTCGATGGCGTCGCGGTCCATTAAGTGGGCCCTGATCCTCTTCGGCTCGGGGTCGAAGCAGCGGAAGCCGATGTAAAGCCTGGCCTGGTCGTACGCGACCAGGACTTCGGTCTTTACCGGGGCGGGAGTGTTTTCGCCCGGCTGCCATTCGTAGAGGATCTCCAGCAGCGCCGCCTCCTGCCATGCCGGCTCATCGAGCCGACCATCGACGTGCACAGGCGAGGATGCCAGGGAGACCACGGCCTGCTGCGGCGGCGGGTATGCTTTTTTTGCCGCTGTTGCCTGCACCTGGGCCACCGGCAGGATGGCGCCCCGCAAAGCCAAAAACAGAGCCAGGCCCGAGCAGGCAATCATGAACCGCGATCCATCATGACGTTCCATTTCCACCTCCCCTGAGCGCGCACGAAAACCGTTCGCAACCAACTCTCAATTATACGGATCCGCATTGCAAAAGTTGAATTGAACCGCCCGCTGCTGAACACCAGCCCCGGGAAAGCGTGGCCAGCCTTGACACCCGGCCCCAAACCGGCTATAATTATGGCAATTGAGCCCGTGGCCCCCAAAGGGAGCACAGGGAAAAAATGAAATGATGTAAAGCCCTCGGGCCGCGTCGATGCGTGGCGAGACGGCCGCATCCCGCCATTGAGTCTTGAACTCGATCCGGATCGCCATTCCTTCATGATTCGCTGCCACGGCGGGTTCAAAATTGAAACCAAGGAAATTTTTATGAAGACCCAGGATAAAAATGCACCCGCCAAACAATCCGGCCAGCGGTTCGCAAAACACCAGCCGGACATTCGCCATCCCCGCCTGGAAGACGCCCGCCGCGGGGCCCTCGATAATACCCGATCCGAGGACACTGAGCCGCAAGCTGCAGCCGGCGTATTCGCCGCGCTGCTGCCCGAGCTCCAGCGAGCGGTGGCCGAAGAAGGCTATGCCGTTCCCACCCCCATCCAGGCCCAGGCCATCCCCCATTTGCTCGATGGACGCGACCTGATCGGCTGCGCCCAGACCGGCACCGGCAAGACCGCGGCCTTCACCCTGCCCATCCTGCAATACCTGGCCCTGCACAGGCAGCCGCCGGCGCACAACCGGACGCGGGTCCT
>JBGSPO010000166.1:0-15575 GCA_041738575.1 Candidatus Aminicenantia bacterium | reverse complement strand
GCCTCCTTGTAGGCGTGCGGCACCGCCTTGAGCGCTTCCTCGGAGGCGCGGATGATGGTGGGCAGGATGAGCAGCGCCAGCGTGGCCGAGCCGGCCAGCACGCTCTTGGAGCTGGACAGGTGCAGGGTGTTGATGAAGAAGGCCAGGCCGAACAAACCGAAGACGATGCTGGGCACGCCGGCCAGGGTGCTGATGCACACGCGCAGCAGGCTGACCAGCCGTCCGCCGGCGGCGAACTCGCTGAGGTAGATGGCGGCGATGATGCCGAAGGGAATGGCCAGCAGCATGGCGCCCAGCGTCAGGTAGATCGTGCCGAGGATCTCGGGCCAGATGCCGCCGAAAAAATGGGAATCCATGGAGATATCGGTCAGGAAGCGCCAATAAAATGTGAAGCGCGGCCTCAGCATCCTGGAGAGATTGTTCTCCATGTAAGGGAACAGGGGTTCCAGCCGGGTGCCGGCGAATATTTTTTGGCGGGGGCGCAACACCTTTTTGCCCATGCTGCGCGTGTCGGAATAGTCCCACTCCTCGCTGTACAGAATCGCCCCGAGCTTGACCCGAGCGCGGTCCCAGCGGGTTTGGCCGTACTGCTGGCGCAGCATCACCGCTTCCATCTCGCCGGGCAGGGGGCCCAGCAACTCGCGCAGAAGACTTTTTATTTCCTCAAGTTGGGCGCGGTATCCCTGCCGCCGGGTGGAATCCATGCCGTCCAGCTCTTCCTCGAAGGCGGACAGCGTTTCATAGACCGGCCGGCGCGCCTCGCTTACCGCTCGCGCTTCGGCGGCGATCGCCCGGGCGTCTCCGCGGTTGAACTGCTCCAGCGCCAAGCGCCGGAACTCGCTGGTGCCGCGAAAGATGAAGGCGCCCAGGCCGCGGGAAAAAATGGGCGCCAGCAGCACCAACAGCGAGAGCGTCATCAGAACGACGGCCATGATGCTGATGCCGGTCAGCGAGCGGTCGAAGAGCTTGCGTGCCTGCAGGTCCATGTTATTTCAACCCACCCAGCCGGCGTTGCTGGCGGCGCAGAATCCATTCGCTGGCCAGGTTGGCGGCGAACGAGGTGAGCAGCAGGCACAAAGCCAGGGCGAACAGCACGTGATAGCGGCCGGAGCCGAGCACCTGGTCGGCCTCGCCCATGTCCCCGGCGATGGTGGCGGTCAGGGTGCGCACCGGGCTGAGGAAATTGAACCATGGCGACGGTATCTGGGCGGCATTGCCCGAGGCCATCCACACCACCATGGTCTCGCCCACGGCGCGCATCACTCCCAGGATGACGGCGGCGATGATGCCGCTGCCTGAGGCGGGGATGATGACCTTGAACAGGGTTTCGGCCCGGGTGGCGCCGAGGGCATAACTGCCTTCGCGCAACTCGCGTCCGGCCGCCTGCAGCGAATCCTCGGCGACGCTGACGATGGTGGGCAGGGCCATGATGCCCAGGATGATGGAGACGTTCAGGGCATTGGTGCCGCTGCCGATCGCCACCTGGTTCAGTGCGGCCGACAGCGCCAGCAGCCCGCGGACCAGTATGGCGGTCAGCGCGGCGGCGAGGATCAAACGGGCCGCTTTGGCCACGTCCTCGCGGATAGTGCGCACCGCTATTTCACTGATCACGAAAATGATCAGCAGGCCCAGGGGCAGGGCGATGAGCCAGGCGGCCAGCGCCAGCAGCGAGCCGCCGCGATTTTGCAGCAGCGGGGCGAAGATCACCAGGGCGAAAAAACCGTAGGCCACCGAGGGCAGGGCGGCCAGGATCTCGATGACCGGCTTGACCAGTTGTCTTACCCGGTAAGGCAGGATATCGCTCAAGGCGATGGCCGCCGCTATCCCCAGGGGGACAGCCACCAGGATGGATCCGAGGGTGACCAGGCCGCTGCCGATGAAGATGGCCAGGGCGCCGAATTCGGGGGGCTGGCCGCTGGGGAACCAGGCCGTGGAGGAGAAAAGCTCCTTTAGGCCGCGCAGCTTGAAGAAAGGGATTGCGTCGCGGGCGATATACAAGATGATCAGCAGCACGGCCACCAGCGACAAGGCGGTGGCCAGCAGCAGGAAGCCTTGGGAAAAAAAGGCGGCCAGCCGCCGCAGGCGGCTGGCCGCGTCGCTCATAACCAGGTTGCGTTGGTCAGATTTCACGGTATGCCGCAGGGCATTAATAGCTGGTGACCGGGATGAAACCGATCTCCTCAATCATGGTCTGGCCCTTCTTGGACAGGTAGAGGTTGATGTAACGGTAGAGGTGCGAGCCCATCTTGGGATAGTCGTTGGTGACCATGTACAGCGGACGGGCGATGGGGTAGCTGCCGTTCTTCACCGTGTCGGCGGAGGGGGTGACGTTGTCGATGGCCAGGGCCTTGACCGTATTGTCCAGAAAGCCGATGCCCACGTAGCCGAGGGCGGATACGGTGCTCTGCACGCGCTGGCGGATGGCGCCGTTGGAGCCCACGTATTCGCAGTTCTTGGCGATCTTTTCGCCTTTCATCACCTTGCCTTCGAAGGTTTCGTAGGTGCCGCTGTTGGTGTCGCGCGAGATGATGACGATGGGAGCGTTGGGGCCGCCGAGCTGGTTCCAGTTCCTGATCTTGCCGAGGTAGATGTCCTTGACCTGGGCCATGGACAGCTTGGCCACGGGGTTGCTGGGGTGTACGATCATGGCGATGCCGTCCAGGGCCACGACGTGCACCACGGGCAGGATCTCGGAGTGCACCGCCGCCTCGTACTCGTTCAGTTTCAGCAGCCGCGACATGTTGGCCACGTCGCACGATTTGTTGACCAGGCTCTTGGCGCCGTTGCCGGAGCCGGATTCGGACACGGTGATGTTGACGCCCGGGTTCTGCTTCATGTAGAACTCGGCGAAGGCCTTGGCGATGGGGCCCACGGTGGTGGAGCCGTCGGCCACGATCTTGTTGGCATCGGCGGCGAAGCCGAGGCCGCCGGCCAGCAGGGCCAGAGTGAGAATGGCGGATAGGATCTTCATATTTTTCTCCTTTTTTTGCTATTTTAGAACTGATAATACCAAGTGAGGTTGAAATAGGTGTCGCTTGCCGGCTTGACGCCGTTGTTTTCCTTGTAGGACACCATCTTGATATTGGGCATGATCTGGAACTTGGGGTGGATGTTCCAGGCCAGGCCGAGAATGGCCAGGTTGGTCTTGTAGCCCTTCTCGATGAGCAGGTAGTCGCCCTGGCCATGGAGCTGCGGGTCCATGCTCATGTCGTAGCGCGCCACGGCCTCGAACTTCTTGCCGAGCTTGGCCACGGCGAAAGCCGAGAAGACGCCGAAGTCGACGTCGTCCTTTCCATCCTCCTTGACCATTTCCTGGCCGTAGTTCACGCCCACACGTCCCCACTCGTCCTTGTAGCCGACGAAGCCCTGGACCAGGGTGGAGGTCTTCTCTCCGGACACGGTGCTGACGTCGCCGTTGACCTCGACCAACAGCTTGGGGGTGACATTGACGAAGAAGCGGGCGCCGACCTGCTTGTATTTGTCGGTCTCGTTCTTGTTGCCCGAGTAGTTGCCGTACTGCACGCTGTAGTTGAATTTCTTGGCGGCATCGAAGGCGCCGCTGAAGTCGATGGCGAAGTCGCGCGAAGAGCGGTTCTTGTACAGGTCGAACATGGTCTTCTCGAGGTGGCGGTAGCCGTAGAACTTCTCGATGTTGCCGAAGGCCAGGCTGTCCTGGATGCCGACCGTGAGCTTGTGCAGCGGGGCGTACTGGTAGGAGATGTAGGCGTCCTTCAGATAGGGGACGATGTTCGCCGCCGTGGTGGAGTAGCTGCCGGTGCTGTTGAACTCCAAGCGCGCGCGCGCCTTGAACTTGTCGGAGATGTCGCTTTCGTAGGTCAGGTAGACACGGCGCAGCCAGAATCCGTTCTGGTCTTCCACGGTTTCCTTGTGATGGGCCAGCACAAAGTAATAGTCGCCGAAGGCATAGGCCGAGATGGCGGCCGGCAGGTGCGCGGCGCTCATGGCGATCAGGGCCAGCAAGGTCAGCAGGATCAGTCGTTTCATTTTTTCCTCCAAAAATGATTTGCGTTTCCGCCCTGAGTATCTGCCGCGGCGATTAAGACGCAATAAAATCACGGTTAATTTTTGGTTAATAATGATTTAGTCCCTTAACAAAGAATTAATACTGCCTTAAAATGGGATTAACCATTGCGGGATATCCTAAAATGAAGGAGCGGCCATGAATAAAACAAAGGTCCTGTTCATTTGCATCCATAATTCAGCCCGCAGCCAGATGGCGGAAGCCTTTCTCAGGGAGTTCGCGGGAGACCGGTTCGAGGTGGAGAGCGCCGGGCTGGAGCCCGGGACCTTGAACCCGCTGGTGGTCAAGGCCATGGGCGAGGTCGGCATGGATATCTCGGCCAAGCAGACCCGCGGCGTGTTCGACCTGCTGCGCCAGGGAAAATGGTTCAGCTGGGTGATCACCGTCTGCGACGAGAGCCAGGCGGAGAAATGCCCGATCTTCCCCGGCCCCGGCCTTCGCCAGCACTGGAGCTTTCCCGACCCGGCGGCTTTCACGGGCAGCGAAGAGGAGAAACTGGAGCAGGTGCGTGCCCTGCGCGACCAGATAGCCGACAAAGTCAGGGAGTGGATAAAGGAAGCTTGAACGGCTCTCTATATTGGATATTTGGCGAGAAAGAGAACGGAGGGAGTAGGATGAGCGGCTCATTTCATTCGCCGCAGTTCCCTTTCCCGATCAGGTTATTCAGGAAAGAATAAGTCGGAGGGAAAGGGATTGATGCGCAACTGCTGTTGTGCACCCTTCGGACTGCTCGCTACGCTCGCAGTCCCAATCGGCAGATTGCCGATTGGTCGAACCCTGGTACCCGTGGGTTCGTGATTACTCCCTCCGCATATTACGGAGATGGCGGAGGGAGTAGGATTCGAACCCACGGTCCCCGTAAAGGGACAACGGTTTTCAAGACCGCCGCAATCGACCACTCTGCCATCCCTCCGGCCAGGGGAATTGTAACAGAGGGTTTTGAGAGTGTCAATTTTGATGAATTTAAGGCACTAGGAGGGAGTAGGACCTGTCCCTTTCACTGGATGTATGATCGTTAAAGTTGAATAAAAGGGAAAGGGATGGGATGCGCGACTGCTGCCGCGCACCCTGCGGGCCGCTCGTAATGCTCGCGGTCCCCACTCGGCAGATCGCCGATTGGTCGAACCCACAGTCCCCGTAAAGAGATAAAGGTATTCGAAACTGCGCCGCAATCGATCCCAACACTATGTTCTTGGCAATTTCGGGAATTCGTCAAAAACATTTAGTGTTGATATGGTCACACTAGATGGTTTCTGCGATTGCCGGAACTAGCAGAAACCATAGTGTGACGAACACTCTGCCATCCCTCCGGCCAGGGGAATTGTAGCAGAGGGTTTTGAGGGTGTCAATTTCAGTTTTTCAGGAAATGGTAGAGAGAGGACGCGCCCCATTCCCAGGATGCGCGATCGTCAAAGTTGAATAAAAAAGAGAGGGAAAGGTATAATCCCCACATGCCATCACTTCTCCTGCGATTCTTACTGATTTTCATGCTTCTTGCCATTTTCGTAGGCATTCCTTCCTGCCGACCCCGCGAAGAAGACGGAAACGATCAACCGGACACGGTCGACCCGCTAAAGATCGATTTCCCGGTGTTCCCGGCCGACAATCCCTGGAACAGCGACATCTCCGCTTACCCCGTCCACCCCGATTCGGCCTCCTTCATCGCTGCCATCGGCGCCGACGGCGAGCTGCACCCCAGTTTCGGCACCGTGTGGGACGGCGCGCCCAATGGCATTCCCTACCGGGTCGTCGGCGGCGGCCAGGCCATGGTTCCCATCAACTACACCGCCTACGGCGACGAGAGCGATCCCGGCCCCTTTCCCATCCCCAACGATGCGCCGATCGAAGGCGGTGAGGATGCCGACGGCGACCGCCATGTGATCGTCGTCGACCGCGACAACCGCATGCTCTACGAGCTGTACCGGGCCTTCAAGACAGCGGGCGGCTGGGAGGCCGAAAGCGGCGCCAAATGGAGCCTCGACTCCAACGCCGTGCGCCCCAAGTATTGGACATCGGCCGACGCCGCCGGCCTGCCCATCCTCCCCGGCTTGGTGCGCTTTAGCGAGGCGCAGGCGGGCGAGATCGAACATGCCCTGCGCTTCACCGTGGAAAGGACCCAGCGCGGGTTCATCCATCCGGCCCGCCATTTCGCTTCCTCCAGCAGCGACCCCGCCCTGCCGCCCATGGGGCTGCGCCTGCGTTTGAAGGCCAACATCGACATCGCGGGTTTTTCGGCCGCGAACCAGGCGATCCTGCGCGCTCTGAAAAAATACGGCATGATCGTCGCCGATAACGGCTCCGACTGGTTCATCAGCGGAGCTCCCGACAGCCGCTGGGATGACGAAGACCTGCATTACCTGCACCGTCTGCACGGCCACGACTTCGAAGTCATTTACACGGGGCCCATCGAGCATTGACGGCCTCCCGGCCGGAGGAGCGGCAACGAGGGACAGGAGGGGACCGCTCTTTCCGGATCATCCTGCCAGGAACTGCGCATGGAAAGTGAATTTGTTTTGACGGTGAGTGACAAAAGCCGGTATTTCAATATATAATTCGTGACAAGGGGAAGGAGAGTCCCATGATCAAAAAGAGCTTGCCACTGGTTGCGCTCACGATTCTCGCTGCCGGGTTTTTACACCTGGCCCCGCAGCAGAAACCCAGCAAACCCGTCGTCCGAAATAAAATGCCCGTCCTGGCGACCCACTGCCCTGATATCGCGGTGACCCGGATGAACGCCACCCTGGTCAGCACCCTGCTGGGCGACCTGCAGGTCGAGGTCCCCATGGACACGATCAAGCTGGAGGCCGTGCTGGAAAATGCCGGCTCCGCGGACGTGCCGCCCGGCGCCTACCTGTATATCATCGTGAAAAAGAACGGGGTGGTGATCCAGAGCGCCAATGCCACCGACATTCTTGGAGCCCCGGGGAGCCGTTGGACCTTCAGCATCAATGATTCGTTTCCCCACGGCCGGAAAACGACCTACACCATCCAGGCCGCGTCGGCGCTCAAGGAATGCCGGGTCAGCAACAACCAGGCCACGCTGACCATCGACGAAAAGAAGCTGCACCCGGCAGGGAATCCCGACCTCACCGTCAGCATTTTCGCCGTCGAGAAGCGCTGGCGGCAGGAAGGCGAGCGCACCCAGGCATTTTTCGACCTGGCGGTGGACGTAGCCAACCGGGGCTCGGGCTGCAGCAACAGTCCATCCCGCCTGCTTTTCATCCAGAATGACGACCGGGTGCTGGCCACGCTGGACATCCCCCGGGACGAGCTGCCGGGTCCGGGGCAAAAAAGACGCTTCACGACCCAATTGACCGCGGCTCAGATCCCCCTTGGGGATGTCCTGGTGAGCGCCCACATCGAGCCGGCGCGCAACGAATTCGCCTGCAACAACAATTGGTCCCTCAACAACGGCCAGCTCTCCAACAGCGCCGACCCCGCGCACCGGGTCCTGGCCGTCCTGGATTTTCAGCCCTGGCGGCTGGGCGGGAAAACGGTCTCGACCTCCATCCAGGCGGCGAACCTGCAGAAGCTAACCCTGAGCAATCTGCGGCTGCTGCTGTTCAAGAACAACACCCTGATCCGGGAATGGAAGCCGCTGGGGTTCGGCCCGCAGGAATCGCGTTTTTTTCGCTACACCGAGGAGCGCCGGCCGCCGGCGGCGGGCTTCGGCATCGACCGCTACCGGGCGATCCTGACCAGCGACCCGGACCGGACGCCGCCCGCCAGCGAGTCCCTGCTCGATACGCGCACCCGGAACCTGTACTGGGTGGAGATGAGCGAAGGCCGGCTGCAGAACGACCTGCTGGACAAGAGCGCCGGACTGGCCGCACTCGTCGCCAGCCAGAACCAGAATTTTCGCGTCCGCGAGACCGTGGTCCAGGTCTCTTCCGCCGCCATCCGCGTCGGCGTCAAGGGCAGGAAATCTGTCGACCAGGGCCAGGACATAGAATTCCATACCGAGATCCACCTGCTCCCCCGCCTGGTCTTCGGCCAGTTGAAAGTGGAAGTGAGCCGGACCCTGGTCCATCTCGGTCCGGGCTTGTCCGAGTTCTTCAACAGCCTGCTGGCGCCGATACTCAGCCAGAGCATCGGGGCCTTCATCGAAAAATACGCGGCGCAGGAGCTGGCCGGCAACATGGCGGCGCTGCCTCCCGGCCAGAGAGGCACCCACGGCTCCCCCCTGGGCATCATCCTGGTCAACGGCGCTCTGGATGTTTACTTCTAAGCCCGGGGATGTTGAAATTGTAACTGGCCCTTGAACGGGTTTATAATGGCATCAGGGGGATTCATGAAACAGCGTTTTACCTGGAAGGCCATTCTGGCGATCGTTTTGCTTTTCCCGGGCGGCGCTATTTTCGCCGGTGAGACGTTTCCCAATGCCGGCGCGTGGCTGGCCCACTGGCAGGAGGACATCCGCCCCTTCTGGGACAACGACGCGGCCCTGGGCGACCCGCCGGGCAACTACCCCACCTTCCGCAACATGTCCGGCAAGCCGACAGCGCAAACCGAGCGCTACGCGCGGATGATCTCCCGCCAGGTCTATACCTACGCCATCGGCTACGCCCTGAGCGGCGACGCCGCCCTCCTGTTAAAGGCGAGATCGGGCATCGACTGGCTCCTGTCCCACGCCAAGGACCCGGGGCTGGGCTATCACCCCATCCTGGATGCGGGAGGCCGCCCTTTGCCCGGGACCGCCAAGACCGCCCAGGACATGGCCTACTGCATGCTGGGCTTCGCCGCCTACTATTTCATCACCGGCGACGAGGACTGCGAGCGCGAGGTACTGGAGATGAGGAAACTGATCATGGAAGGCCCTTTCTGGGACAAGGACAGGGGCACGGTCCGGGACGCCATGGACGGCAAGCTCAAGAATGAAGTGGAGTTCAAGACACCGGGCAACGACCTGGTGGCCGTGCTGGACCAGGTCAACGCCTATATGCTTCTGTTCTGCAACCAGACCCCGTCTCCCGAGTACCGCCGGATGTTCCTGGACGACCTGCGCCGCCTGGCCGACCGGCTGGTCGCGGGATTCTGGCAGGGCGGCATATTCTGGAGCACCGAGATCAACCGCACCGACTACCGCGCCGACCACGTCGATGTCGGCCACACGGTGAAGGCCTACTGGATGCTGTACGAGATCGACAGCCAGTGGTTCGCCGCCACCGGCCTGCACCCCTACCTGCCCTTGCTGCAAGCCCATGCCAAGCGCCTGCTCACCTCAGCATTCGCCAACGGCCTGGGCCCGTGGGGGAAATATTTCGACGGCGCTTACGATAATATCCGCGCCGACAATCCCGACTGGTGGCAGCACTGCGAATGCGACCAGTTCGCGGCGCGGTTGAGCCTGGCCGACAAGTCCTATGTCCCCATGCTGGAGCGGACCACCGCGTTCTGGCTCCGCAGCGGGTTCGTCGACCGCGGGCGGCCGGTGCGCGGCATCCGCAGCGGCATCAAGTGGGACGGCAGCCTCTACGGCGACGACGAGGAGTGGGAGGCCAAGGCCCATTTCTGGAAGAACGGCTACCACGAGACCGAGCACGCCCTGGTTCTCTACCTGCTCTCCTGCCAGCTGCAGGAGCAGCCGGCGATCCTGTATTTCGCCGTCCCCGGCCGGAAAGCCGCAGAATTCCGGCCCCGGCCCTACCTGTTCCAGGGGCAGGAGGTTTCCCGCAGCGACCGGGGCACCATCGCGGGCACTGGTCTGCAAAAGATCAGGATCGGCTTCGACTCACTGCATTAAAAGAAAGCGGTTGGCAGGAGCCGCCTCACATGCGGGGGCCGCCGATCGTCACGATATGGGAATGATGCTGGCGGAGAACGATGTGCGAATCCGGATGCACCAGCCCTGCAAAAGTGATGGTTCCAATCGGAGCGAACAAGTTGAAGCTATAGTTCCACCCCGGGAGGAACAGGGTCATGGGCAGGGAGCAGCCCATTCCCGGGCAGCCGGGGAAATCCACCCGGCCGCAGCGATTGCCCGCCAGTACCTGGCAGATGCTCAGCCTGTACGGCGCTTCTCCGCCTCGATAGGAAACGCTCACGGCCACCGCCGTCGGCGGGACGGTATCGCCGTCAACGGGGGCGGTCAGCTCCAACAGGGAACGGATCTCGCCGGTTGCGGTAACAAAAGGAGTGCTGCGGCCGCCGGGAACGAGCGGCGGCTTCGCGATGGTCAATTTGACTCTTCCTCCCACGACCGGAAGGGAGCCAGGGATCTTGCATGCGTAATTGTAGCTGGCGGTGGATGTTTCCATGGCCCGCTGGCCGTTCAATACAACGTCAAGCCCGGGCAGTTTTCTCCCGCCCTGAGTCACATTGATCATCATATCGAGGTAGCCATTGCAATAGGCGACATACCCTGTGACCTTGACCGGGACGATCACCGGATCGTCCGCCCGCAGAGAGGGGCAAAGGCCCAGTCCCAACAGCAATAACGCGACCATTACGCCAATCGTCTTTCCATTCGGCATCATCTTTTTCTCCATGAGTGCTTCGATATTCTGCTGACTAGATGCAATTTTTATCAAAAAATCTCACGAAATTTGAAAAAAGGCATAAAATTCCCTTAGAATATAGCTTTGGATAAAACCCATTCCACGACAACAGGAGTAAAATGAAAAAACCGATCCTGAGCGCCTTCTTTTTGGCAGCCCTTTCGGCCGTTGTTTTTCCCAGGTCGGAAGCGAACATGGCATTGGACAGGATGGCCGAGGAATACGTAAAGCTGGCCCTGGCCGTCGGGGCGTACGCTCCCGGCTATATCGACGCCTATTATGGGCCTCGTGAGTGGGTCGTTGCGCACGATGACGCCACCCTGCGCCGCGGCCTCCCGGCCGCCGGGTTCAGGGAAAAAGCCGCGGGTATTCTCAAGGCGCTGGACGCCATGGCCCTGAAAAAACTGCCGCTTCTGGAAAAACTCCGGGAGGAGTTCCTGCGCAAGCAGATGATCGCAGTGCAGGCCGAGATCGATGTCCTGGCCGGGAAGAAATTCTCCTTCGACGCCGAATCCAGCCTGTTCTACGATGCCGTCGCCCCGGTCCACGCCCTGGAAGATTTCGACAAGGCGCTCGCGGCGCTGGAAGCGGCCCTGCCTGGCCCGGGCAGCCTCCCGGAACGACTGGCCGCGTTCAAAAAGGAGTTCGTTATTCCAGCCGCCAAGCTGCCAGCGGTCTTCGAAGCCGCCATCGCCGAGTGCCGCCGCCGCACCCGGGCGCGTATCACGCTGCCCGGGCATGAAAGCTTCAAGGCCGCATACGTGAAGGACAAGCCCTGGGGCGCCTACAATTGGTACAAGGGGAACGCTTACAGCCTGATCGAAGTCAACACCGACCTGCCCATGCACATCGACGCGCCGCTGCGCCTGGCGGCCCACGAGGGCTACCCCGGGCACCACGTCTACAATGCCCTGCTGGAGGAGAAGCTGGTCAAGGGCCTGGGCTGGGTGGAGTTCACCCTCTATCCCCTGTTCAGCCCCCAGTCGTTCATCGCCGAGGGCACAGCCAACTGCGGCATGGAGCTGCTGTTCCCGGGCCATGAAAGATTGGTTTTTGAAAAAACGGTCCTCTATCCCCTGGCCGGGCTGGACCCGCTCCGGGCCGAAAAATATGCCCGGGTCCAGGAGCTGCTGGCCGGCCTGCGTTACGCGGAGAACGAGGCCGCCCGCGCCTACCTGGACCATAAGATTTCCGCGACCGAGGCTCGGGGCTGGATGGAGCGCTACGCGCTGGAATCGCCCGAGCGCGCCGCCAAGTCGCTCGACTTCTGGGACACCTACCGCAGCTACGTCATCAATTACAGCCTCGGCGAAGACATCGTCCGCGCCTATATCGAAAAAGCCGCCGGAGCGGCTGCGCCCCTGGAGCGCAAGTGGCAGGTCTTCTACGAGATCCTGACCACGCCCAGGACGCCGTCAGGGCTTTCAGGGCCGGGCATACGGTAGACGGTCGAAGAAGTTGAAGAGTTAAAGGGTTCAAGAGTTGAAGGGTTCAGTCGAAACTCGATCAAAGGCTGTTTACCCATCAACCCTTCTACTCATTTACTTTCTTTCTGGCTGCCTGCGCCGCGACCAGCCAGCCGGGCTTGACTGTGTTCAGCAGCGCCTGCTGCAGGCTGATGTCGCCGGCCAGAACTCGCTCCAGGGCCAGCTCGCGCTGGGTGCGCATGCCGTTCTGCCAGGCCTGGCGCTCCAAATACTCCACCTGGGCATGGTGCCAATCATTGGAATTCTCGATGAAGCGCTTCATCTCGCCGGTCAGATCCAGCACTTCGTAGACGACAATGACGCCGAGATTTCCCGTGTTGTCGCAGAGCGGGCAGCCGCGGCCGCGCCAGGTGGCCACGCTTCCATCATCGCCGACGGGGGGATCGCTCATCCCGGCCTGGACGAATACCCTTGCCGGCACCCGGTGCTCTTCGGCGCAGTGCATACAAACCATGGACAGTCGCCGCGGCGCCACCACGATCCTCAGCAGATCCACCGCCTCCGGCTTCTGCTTCACGAAATGGCGCCACATGAGGCTGCCCAAGCCATAGGCGCAACCCGTCACATGGATCGCCGTGATCAGTAGGCCGGTTGCGGCGAAATCGATGGCCGCATGGGCGACTTTATCGTCGATCCAGTCAATATTTTGCAGCATCAGCACATCGGGCCGTCGTCGGATGGCCCGTTGCAGGCAGGCGCCGACCAGATCATAGGCGCCCTGCCTGTCGCCGAGATCGTACTGCAAGACCCCCTTCAGCTTCCACTCCCTTGGCCACTCCACGGTGGCGATCCTGCGCCCCTCGTCTCGCAGCAGCGCCAGCACCTTGTACGTGGCGGTGGATTTGCCCGAATTGCAGGGGCCGGTCAGCAGCACGATCCCCGATCGTGAACGGGAGATGCGAATGAATGCAGCCTCGGCAGCGGCGGCAAAACCCAGGTCAAAGCGCGTAGCTGTCGTCGCCACCTCTGGCCGCAAGGATATCTTGAGCGCTTCGCCGCCCGGAGCGGGAAACGATGCAAGATCGAAGCGTACGGCGCGGTTGCGCCGCGAATACTCGTCAAAGGCCCAGGCGATCTCCTCGCCACCGTTTTGCACGCCGACGGTGCGCAAATGGCCCTTGCGATACAAACGCAGGAAGCTGCCGGTCCCGCCCGGCGATGAAGCACACGCCAGCCCGGCGCAGGTGCGGGCCTGGGCGACCAGCCTGCGGAATGATTCCCGATCCCCGATGCCGGTCAGCTCCTGGTAGCGGCCGTCCATGCGCAGCCGAACCTGGGGCCGGCCGGAAAGGCAGTCGATCAGGATCTCTTCGGCCCGCTGCCGGATCGCGGCCTGCAGGATATCCTCAAACAACTTTCGCGCCTGCTTGTCGGTGAGCGGACCCCCAGGATTGTGGTCCTCCTCGCCGGTGGCGCGGATCAGCACCCGTTCCCGGGCCAGTTTTTCGCGCAACCGCCTATCCTCGCGGCGGTCCAGCCAGATGGCCAGCCGGATCATGAAGGCCAGCAGGCCGGCGGCCACTGTTGCCACGATCACGACCATTTGCAGCGACATCTCCCTCCTCTTTGCCAGGAGAAATTATAGCCCCGGAGCGCGGATGCTGGCAAGTGGCCGTCTTGACCACCGGCGGATAATACCGTAAAATACCGTCATATCGGAAAGAGAGGTGCCCGTGAAAGATTTCGCCCCGTACCGCAGCCAGGTGATCGGCATCGACCAGACTTTTGCCGCGCCCAATGGCGAGAAGCGCATTATCTATGCCGACTGGACGGCCAGCGGCCGCCTCTACCGCCCCATCGAGGAATACGTCGCCAACCGCCTGGGCCCGTTCGTTGCCAACACCCACACCGAGACCACGGTGACCGGCACGCGCATGACCGCGGCCTACCGCCAGGCACAGCAGATCATCAAGCGCCACGTGCGCGCCAGCGACGACGACGTCATCTTCTTCTCGGGCTTCGGCATGACGGCGGTGATCAACAAGCTGCAGCGCCTGCTGGGCCTGCGCATACCCGACCAGTACTGCGGCCGCCTCCCGGGACGCGGCCGGAAAAAGCCGCTGGTGGTCATCACCCACATGGAGCACCACTCCAACCACACTTCCTGGAACGAGTGCTGCTGCCACGTGGAGATCGTGCGCCGCGGCCCCGACGGCCTCCCCGACCTCGACCACCTGGAAAAGATCCTCCGCAAGCACAAGGACCGCGACCTGAAGATCGGCTCGTTCACCGCCTGCTCCAATGTCACCGGCATCCACACCCCCTACCAGCGGATGGCCGAGATCATGCACCGCCATGGCGGCTACTGCTTTGTCGACTTCGCCGCCGCCGCCCCCTATGTGGCCATCGACATGCACCCCGCCAATCCCGCCGAGCGCCTCGACGCTGTCTTTTTTTCGCCGCACAAATTCCTGGGCGGGCCCGGATCGTCCGGGGTGATGCTGCTCAACCGCGAGCTCTACCACAGCCGCGTCCCCGACCACCCCGGCGGCGGCACCGTGCTCTGGACCAACCCCTGGGGCGAGCAAAAGTATTACGACGACATCGAGCTCCGCGAGGACGGCGGCACGCCCGGGTTCCTGCAGGCCATCCGCGCCTCGCTGGCCATCCAGTTGAAAGAGGACATGGGGGTAAACGCCATTCTGGCCCGCGAGGAAGAATTGAAGGAACTGCTGCTGAAGAAGCTGACAGCGCACCCTGGGGTCCAGGTGCTCGAGCCCGGGCAGATGAACCGCCTGGGCATCATCTCCTTCTACTCCCTGCACCGCCACCACAACCTGATCGTGCGCCTGCTCAACGACCGCTTCGGCATCCAGACACGGGGCGGCTGCTCCTGCGCCGGCACATACGGCCACATCCTGCTGCACGTCAAGCGCGAGCTTTCGCAGCATATCACCGAAAAGATCAATACCGGCGACCTCTCGGAGAAGCCCGGATGGGTGCGCATATCGCTGCATCCCGTCCTGACCGAGGAGGAAGTGGACACCATCGCCGGCGGCGTGCACGAGGTGCTGGACAACTATGACCGCTGGCAGGAGGACTACATCTTCGACCCGCGTACGGCCGAGTTCCACCACCGCAGCTGGAAGGAGCAGGTGCCGGACATCGGGAAGGATTTCAGGCCGTGGTAGAGATCGAAACGAACTTCGTGACGCGTGACGCGTAACGCGTGACAAGTAACAGCACTGGCGGAGAAACTTAAATTCCAAGCACCAATTTCCAAATAAGCACCAAATTCCAATCACCCAATGACCAAAACAAATGCCTTCAAACCCTAAAGAGATTGTTTCTTGGCTTGTTGCTAAAACTATTAGATCGTTTCTTTGCCTTTGTTTGGGTCATTGAAATCTGGAATTTGTGATTTGGAAATTTATTCTTACGTGTCACGCGTTACGCGTTACGCGTCACGTTTCAAATGAATCTTTCGAAACGATCTTTCTTGGCCTTGCAGATGGGGCATACGCCCGGCGGCTCCTCGCGGGCGCACAGATAGCCGCAAACCTTGCAGCGCCAGACCGGCTGGCTGAGTTTGCCGGGAAGAACGCTCCC
>JBGSPO010000165.1:0-19944 GCA_041738575.1 Candidatus Aminicenantia bacterium | reverse complement strand
CTCCGGGCGCGGCTTGCTCTCGCGGCGCTGCGGGGCCAGGTTCTCGGTGTAGATGAACAGGTCGCAGGCGTTGACGAAGGACTTGGGCGTCTTCTTCTGGCCGATGCCCATGACGAAAAAACCCTCCTCGCGGATGCGCGTGGCCAGGCGCGTGTAGTCGCTGTCCGACGACACGATGCAGAAGCCCTCGACCAGCCGGCGGTGCATGATGTCCATGGCATCGATGATCAGGGCGCTGTCGGTGGCGTTCTTGCCCACGGTATAGCGGAACTGCTGGATGGGCTGCACGGCGTGCATGTGCAGGGCGTCCTTCCAGGAGTGCATGTTCTGGGTGGTCCAGTCGCCGTAGATGCGGCGGATGGTCACCGAGCCGTGCTTGGCGATCTCGGCCAGCATCTTGTTCAGCAGCGAGGCCTGGGCGTTGTCGCCGTCGATCAGGACGGCCATCTTATTGTCTTTGCTTTCAATTGGCGTTTGGGCCATTGTTCTCTCCCTTGGGGCTTTAGGTCTGCATTGAATTTAGCAGAGTGACGGGAATTAGTCAAGCCAGAGGCTTGCCGGCTCAGGGAAAGGCAGAGGGAAGAGAGAGGGAAGAAGGAGGGAGGAGAGAGTGGAAAAAGCCGGTTCAGGACATCTTTCCCACTTTGTCTTCCCTTTGTCTTTCCCTCACTCTTCCCTCATTCTTCCCTGAGTCCTACAGGTTGAAATTGTAGGTGAATTTCACCAGGAAGACGTGGGTGGCCGGCAGGCGCATCAAGTCGCGGAACCCCGCTCCCAGGTCGAACTCGTCGCGGCCGGTATTGTCGCCGCGGCCCTGGCTCCAGACCACGTAGAGCGCGGCCCCGGGCCGGTATTCCCAGCGCAGGACCAGGTTGCTGCGCAGCTCGAGCACGTTGAAATCGGGGTTGTCAAATGAATAGGCGGCGCCATTGCCGGCTTCCCGCACCTGATAGGTGTTGTCGCCGGCGTTGAACGTGATTTCATCGCCGCTGTAGTTCTGAAAACGGTCCTGGAAATGGTCGGCGCGGGGGTCGGTGATGCGCTTGAAGGCGTCATAGCGGCCGTTGGCGATGAAGGGCTGGCCGTAGAACTGGATGGAGAGCTCGGGCGTGACGCTGTAGTTCAGGCGAAGCGTCACGTAAAACGTATTCTGGGCGATGCTGGCCATGACATAGCGATCGCCGCCGCCGGCCGTTATGGTGTCGATGTACAGCAGGTTGTTTTTATAGTAATCGTATCCGGGCGCGACCGAGAGCGACAGGCCGCTGCTGGGACGGTAGGCCATGGTCAGGTTTGTGCCCCAGCTCTCCCGCGATGGGTCGTCGGAGATGAAGTTATTGCCGCTCCAGCTGACGGTGAGGCGCTTGCGCGTGTCGCTGCCGAACCCGATCCACTGGCTCCAGCCGCCGTTGCTGCGCAAATAAGGTCCGCCGCGCAGAGTCCCCTGCGAAAGGCCCGTGCCCTGGCGGTTGAATCCGTATTCAAAGCTCCAGTAGTTCTTGAATTGCCCCCAGAAATTGGTATTGCCGCCGACAAAGATCGGCGTGCCGCCGAAATTGTAGCCTTTCCAGGCGTTGAAATTCAGGTTGAGCTGGTTGAAGATCCAGGTCGGCTTGGTGATCTGGTAGCCGGCCCAGCCCCAGGCCATGATGACGTCGGCCTGGTGCAGATAGCCCATGTCGTTGAGCTCCAGTCCCGGCGAGCGCCAGGTCACGCCGGCGGCGTAGGTCAACTTGCTGTCGCCGCTTTTGCCTATCTCGAAATTGCCGCCGTACCCGTCCAGCGAGGTGCGATTGGGGTCGAGATGGAAGTAATCGCTGTCCGGGCGCTGATAATAGTGCACCGCCGATTTCTGGGTCTCTAAAATCGCTTCCTTGCTGCCGTTCACCAGGCTGAACACGGTGTTGGCCGAGACAAAATAGCTGCGGTTTTTCCAGCTGTGGTGGAAATCGACGCCCGCGGTATAGGCGGATGTGTGCAGGAAATCGAGCGCCGGATCCTGGATATCGCGGTTGACGGCCGTCATCATGGCGCCGATGAAGGTTTTGCCTTCATTGAGGTCCTGCTGGGCGCGCAGCATGAAATAGTTGGTCAGGGGTTCCACGGTTTCCTTGCGGCTCTGGCCGTTGAAGCTGAGGGCGGCCCGGCTGCGGGCGGTGAGACTTTCCAGCACTCCCAGCGACAGGCCGTGCGTGGTCTTGCCCGTGATTTTAAAGGCGCCCAGGATCGCCGTGTTGAGCGGCATGTCGAGGTACTCCCCGTCCCGCGTGCCCGGGGAAAGGTGCGGGGAGCGGCCGATGCGCCGGGAGTAGAACAGGTTGTCGCTGCCGAAATCGCCGTTGCCGCTCATCATGCGGAAGTTGAGGATGTTTCTTCCCTCGGTGAAGAACGGCCGCTTTTCCTCGAAAAAAGTTTCATAGGCCGACAGGTTGACCACCGACGGGTCGGCCTCGACCTGGCCGAAATCGGGATTGATGGTGAAATCCAGCGTGAGGTCGCTGGTCAGGCCGATCTTGCCGTCCAGGCCGCCCAGCAATTGGCTGCTTGAGCCGGTCGCGAAAGGGTTGCCCGCTTCCTCGGGCGATAATTGCCCCTTGGCCACGGCGTAGGGGATGATCTCGACCTGGTGCTGGGCGCGGATGCCCCGCAGCCCCTCGAGCAGGCCGAAGAGGCTGACGAAGCCCGCGGCGTCCTTGGGGATGTGCTGCCAGGAGGAGATCTCCTGCTTGCGGTACAGCAGGCGCCGCACCTGCAATCCGAAGGTCATCTCGTCCTTGGAAGCGAAGCGCAGCTGGCTGAAGGGGATGGCCATCTCGGCCGTCCAGCCGCCCGCGTCGACGGTCGTCTCGACCGTCCAGAGCGGGTCCCAGGTGGTATCCTGACTGTTGCTGTCGCCGGAAAGCGTCACGTCGGCCTTGACGCCGGCGGCGTTGACCTTAAAGCCGAAGGCGGTGCGCTTGTCGAAGTAGCTGTCGATGTACACCGCCAGGTAGTCGCCGTCGATCTCGTCCCTGCGGGATAGGCGGCGCTCGATCGTCCCGGCCTGGCTGTCGTGGCAACGGACCAGGACGTAGACGTTCTTGTCGTCGTACATGGCCTTGAACTCGGTGGGCTCGGTCGGCGCTTCGCCGCCGCGCGGTTCGCTCTGCACGAACTGGCCGCCCCATTCCACCTTATCCCAGCAGGGATCGTCGCCGCGGCCGTCGATTGTTGGGGCGTGGGGGTTGATGTGCTTGCCAAGGTAGACCCGCTTATCGGCGGAGAACAGCGCGCTGATGCCCAGCAGGGCCAGCAGGAGCGCGAATAAGATCTTTTTCATGGTCACCCTCGCGGAGTTGGCTTTGTCAACATTGGGTTAGACGAAGGAAGCGAAGAAAGGTAACAGGCAGGAAGAAGAAGTTTGATGTTCAAAGTTCGATGATGAAAAAAATGCAGTGGGCAGGCGCAGCGGCAGGATAGAGGCACTTTAAAGGTAAAAGGAAAAAGGTAAAAGGTAAAAGTTAGAGAAAAGCACATGGAGTTACAACGGTTGAAGAAATAAAGACAAAAGGCAAAAGGAAGAGAAAGGCAATGGGCAGGTGCAGCGGCATTGATCCCCCGAGGGATGCTCCGCGCCCCCTGGGGCGCTCCGCTACCGGAACGCTTTGTGGACGGCGAGGAGACGGTTATTGGTTCGCGGATGCCTCGGCGCTCCGCAAAAAAGTGGAGGGGAATGGCGCGAGTGCCCGCCGGTCCCGGACCCGCCGGCATGCCGAGCGAACCTGGCGTCGCTTTTACTTGATCTCCTTCTCGATCCACTGCGAGCGGTCCGGCTCCACCGGGTTGGCGGGAATTTCCACCGGCGGGTTCTTGCGCAGCTGTTCGAGCAGGTACGTCACCGCCGCCTCGATGCACGGGTCATTGCCCTTGGCTATCTCTTCGGGCCGGTCGTAGACCTCGATGTCGGGATAAATGCCCACGCCTTCCACCGTCCACTGGCCGTCCGCGCCGACGATGCCGTTCATCGGCACGGCGAACGACGGGCCATCCACCAGTGGCGGGCTCCACGAATAACCGACCAGGCCGCCCCAGGTGCGGGTGCCGATGAGAACGCCCAGTTTCCGGGCCTGGAACAGGTAGGGGAAGTTGTCGCCGCCCGAGGAGGAGTAGTGGTTGATGAGCATGGCCTTGGGCCCCGCCAGGGCGAACACCGGGTCGCGCTGCAGCCTCACCCCGCGGGATTGCCAGTAGCTGGTGATCTGGCGCGAAAGGATGTCGACCATCTTGGCCGGATCGTAGCCGCCGCCGTTGTAGCGTTCGTCGATGATCCAGGCCTGCTTGTCGGTCTGGGCGATGAGGCCCTTGTAGAATTCACGGTGGCCGTCGTCGGCGGTGTTGGGCACATAGACGTAGCCGATGCGGCCGCCCGAGAGCTTTTCCACCAGCCGGCGCCGCGATTCCAGCCAGTCCATGGCCATGAGCTCCAGCTCGCTCTTGACCGGCTTGACCCAGTAGGTGCGGGCCCCTTCGCGCACCGGCTTGTCGTTGACCGTCAGCTCGATGCGCTTGTCGGCGCTGTTTTCCAGCAGGCGGTAAGGGTTCTCGCCGAGCGGCAGGTCGCTGCCGTTCAGGCTGATGATGTAGTCGCCCTCGCGCACCTCGATGCCCACCTCGGTCAGCGGCGAACGGGTGCGCTCGTTCCAGTTCTCGCCGCGGTAGATCTTCTTGATGCGGTAGCGGCCGGCCTTCTCGTCGGCCTGCAGCTCGGCGCCCAGGAGGCCCGTGTCGATGCGGGGCACGCGGGCGAAATCGCCCCAGTTGACGTAGGTGTGGCCGGCGTTCAGCTCCCCGAGCAGCTCGCCGAAGATGAAGTCCAGGTCGGCGCGGTGGCCGAGGTGGGGCACCAAGGCCTGGTACTTCCGGTGCATCTTGTCCCAGTCCACGCCGTGCATGTTCCTGACGTAGAACCAGTCGCGGTAAATGCGCCAGCCTTCGTTGTAGATCTGCTGCCACTCCTTGAGCGGCTCGATGCGCATGGTCATGTCGGCCAGGCTGAGCCTGCCGTCGCCGACCTTCTGGCCGGCCTTGAACTCGACGATGCCGAAGTCGCCGCCGGCCTTGTAAAGGAACTTCTTGCAGTCGGCGCTGACCGCGCCGCCGTCGATCCCCTTGATGACCAGCTCGTCCTTGCGGGCGTCCAGGTCGTAGGTGTGGAGCTCGCCAGAGGTGAAATAGGCCAGCTTATTGCCGCCCAGGTCCTGTACGCCGCCGTAGTCGCCGGCGGCGAAAGGCAGGGCCATTACGCGCTCGTCGATGGCGTCGAAATCGATGCGCACCGGCTTGGGCTCGTCCTTGGCCGGCGCGGCTTTCGTCTCCTTGTCCTTTTTACCGGCCGCGGCCGGCTTTTCCTCGGCCTTGGCCTCCTCGACGTCGTTCTTGTCGGGGAGAAGCTGCGGGGCGTCCTTGGCCAGGGAGACGGCGTAGATGCGGGTGGACTTGTTGTAGATGTAGTCGAACTCGAAATCGGAGAAGGCCCAGTTGAAGTCGCGGTTGGAGAGGAAATAAAGATACTTGCCGTCGCGCGAGAAGGAGCCCGCGAAACTGTTGTAGCGGCTGGCAAGGAGCGGGCGCGCCTTGCCGCTATCCAGGGAGTAGACCCAGAGAGTGTTCAGGCCGTTGGCGCCGTTCTTGATGTAGACCACCCAGCGGGAGTCCCCCGACCAGTTGTAGTCGGTGATCTCGTTCAGGTCGGCTTTGTCGATGACGGTGATCTTTTTCGTCTTCAGGTCGACGTACTGCAGCAGCTGGTTCTTGTCGGAGAAGAGCAGCTTCCGGGAATCGGGCGACCAGGCCGCCGGGTACTTCCAGACCTTGTGGCCGCTGGTCAGCGCCTGCGGCTTCTCCTTGCCGGCCGGGTCGAGCAGGACAAGCTCGTAGTCGCCGCTGGCGTCGCTATAGCAGGCGATCCACCTGCCGTCCGGGGACCAGGCCGGGTAGAACTCGCGCACGCCCTGGCTGCGGGTCAGGTTGTCGGTGCGGCCGTTCTCGGCCGGCACGGTGAAGATGTCGCCGCGGCCGTCGAAGGCTACCCGCTTGCCGGAAGGCGAGACCGTGTAGCCGGAGCGGGTGATGAAGGAGGCGACGTTCTTGAAGTAGGGCAGGGTGTTGGGGTTGTCGAAGTCGAGGTCCACGGTCAGCTTGCGGCTGGTCCCTTTGTCCAGGTCGAGCAGCCAGATCCAGCCGCCCTTCTCGAAGGCCACCTGGCCGAAGCGGCCCGAGGGCCAGAGCACGTCGTAGTCCGCGAAACGGGTGAGCTGCTCGACCTTTTCGCTCTTCAAGTCATAGGAATAAAAATTGAGCACCAGGTCGCGGTCGGAGACGAAGTAGATCTTTTCGTTGTGCCAGAGCGGGTGCTGGTCGGTGCCGGCGAAGGTGGTCAGCCGCTTGGAGACGTTGTTTTTCAGGTCGTAGGTCCAGATATCCTGGGCGCGGCCGCCCTTGGTGCGCTTCCAGGTGCGGAACTCGCGCTCGATCGGCGTGTAGCAGATCGAGCCGTTGTCGGGCGAGAGCCGGCCGCTGCCGCCTTCCGGGATCTGCAGGGGCTGCTCCAGGCCGCCGTCCAGCGCGACCAAAAAGTACTTGCCCATGCGCTCGCCCCAGGGGGTGCGGTTGGCGCGGACCATGACCTTGCGGCTGTCGGCGGTCCAGTCCAGCACCACGTAGTCGTAGCCGCCGCGCGGGGGCATGCTGCCGGCGTCGTTGTAGAAGGTGAGCTGGCGGGGAGTGCCGCCCGCGGCCGGGATGACGTAGACCTGGCGCGAGCCGGAGTACTGCGCCGAATAGGCGATCCACTGGCCGTCCGGGGAGATCTTGGGGAAGAGCTCCAGGCCGGGGTGGTTGGTCAGCTTGCGGGCGGCGCCGCCGGCGGCGGGGACCGACCAGACGTCGCCGGCATAGACGAAGGCCACCAAGTCCTTGTTCACGTCGGGAAACCTCAGCAGCCGGGCGTCCTGCAGGGCGAACGCCGCGGAGCTCAGCAGCAGACAGATGGCGAGCAGAAAAATCGTTTTTTTCATGGTTCCTCCATTTTGCATCCAGAATTTTCCCAAGCCGGCGGATTTTTCATCTGTATTCTACGGGGCGATCACGAAAAAAATCGGGAACAGGGGGATCTTTTTGAAAAAAGTGACTTTTGTCCTAGGGGCGGGAGGGACAAGGAGACCGCCGGAAAGGATGAATGACAGTGTTTCCGCTCAGGAGATAACAGGCATTGCGTTATGACAAATAGAAATTGGGGAAAAGCAATAGTGAAAGACCTGACAATGCGTTTTTTCGCGGGAATTTTGCTAATTGCGAATATAGTGAGTAGAATATGGATAATAGGGAAGGTGGGACAGCCGTAGGATCCTGCGTCGCATGCGGGAGGGGAGGGAATTATGCTCCAGCCATTCACTCGTCCGAATAGACGACTCACGATCGGGCTTTTTGTCCTTGGCAGCGGGCTTGCGATCGCGGCCGCGTTGATCGGCCTCGCCGACAATCCGCCAGGAATTCTTCTCGCCCTTCTCGCCGCTATGGCCGCCGTCACGGCGTTCGTCCATCCGTGGCGCACGGTCAATCAGTTCTGGCACCTAGCTTTCTACTCCGTCCTTGGCTTGGTGCTGTTTGGAGTGCTGCACAATGTCTTCGAAGCTCTCGCCCACCACCATGCGGGGGTGCTTTCCAAGTATGCCCTCGAACCTCTGGCAGTCACCGCGTTCCTGGTCGCGATTCTCGTCTGTCCAGCGGCCATTCTCGTTGGCCTCATCGGCACTCTCATCACGTTTATTCGTGGCCGGCGTCAGCCACCAGGGTCGGCTGCCTGACCCGGCGGTCCGAAAAGGGGCAGCAAGGCGACGATCGGGCGTTTGATTGCCGCCGAGCGGGTGTTCCGTTTCCTGAAGGGACTCCAGGGACCACAAGGGCAAGGCTGCTGGAAGCCCGGATCGACGATCCATCCTCGCTGATCTGTGGGGTTTTCATTCCCGGGGCGGAAGTCTATAATGGGCAAAGACCGCCGCCGCAACGGCGGATGACCCTCGGGAGGGTTTGAAACCCTCCCCTACGAAAGTGGGATTTCACTGAATGATTTTTCTCACTCTCTCTTCCCTTTCTCTTCCCTCTCTCTTCCCTTCTCTTCTCTATGCGCTTTCGGGCTTGATGAATAGAAAATAGGCATAGCCGAGCGCCAGCAACCCATAAAGGACCGGGTTGGACCAGCCCAGGGCGTTGACGCTGCCGCTAAGCTGGGCCAGCAGGGAGGCAACGAAGCCCACGCCGTCCTGGACGAGCAGGGCCAGGGCGATGGCCCAGCGAGTGTCTTTCGATTCGCTCTTGCGCCCGAACCACATCAGGGTCGCAAAGCCGAGGATGGATCCCCCGGCCAGGCGCGTGGTCCACAGGGAGGCGACATCGGGTGCCAGGCCATAGATCCCGATCGTCCAGCCGGCGAAAAACACGCAGGCTACACCGAAAAAGATTGAAAAGAAAATGTTGATAGTGAATAGATGTTTGAGCTTCATTCGGACCTCCTCCCGCCTCTCTCTGATGTGGATTTTATGCCAAAAATGGATTTGATGCATCCGCTAACAAGAATTCTCTCATGGTGGCGACTATAAGGGGCGTCCCTTCGGGCGATGCGGGAGGGTTGCACCCCAATGGGGTTAAAACCTCCCCTACATGAAGATGAAGAAATTTCTTTGCCTGCAATGCTTATTTTCGCTTCTTTTCCTGCTATCACTATCACTACCACTACCACTTCTTCAAACAATTGAATTTATTAACAAAATAAAAATATCACATTTTTCCCTATTGTCTTTTTTCATGCCGGAACTATACTTTTTCTCTTACTTGCCGCATGGATGCTGAAAATATTCGCCTTCCCCTGAAAAGCTCACAAAGGCCACCGGCGGGAGCATGGATAAAATATTTCAAGCGTTGCATAGTTGGCAAACGATATTTATTTGAGGCTTCATACTAATTTTTTGACAAACAATAATTCCAATCCTATACTTACAATATTGATTAGAGTAAACACAAAAGAGAGCGTTTGAAACGTAAGAATTTAAAAGGAGGGACGAAATGGCAAAAGCCACACTTAAATTGTCTGATGGAACAACTGTATTGATAGAAGGATCGGCTGAGGAAATCGTTCGAATTATGAGCTTACATTCAACAACGATTCCGATTAGTCCATCAAAACCTATATCAATAAAAAATGTGAAAAAAGTAAAATCAACTAGTAAAAAATCTTCTCAATCAGGGACAGGTCCAAAGCAAAGAATTTTTGAGTTGAAATCCTCAGGATTCTTTGATGATAAAAAATCAATAGTTGATATCCAGAAGAAGCTTGAGGAACAAGGGCACATTTATGCTCAATCATCTTTATCACCCGCCCTCCTTCGCTTAGTTCGAAGCAGAGATCTCAGAAGAATCGCAGAGGACAAGGTCTGGATGTATGTGAACCCATAACTCTTGTGAGTTGAAATGCCAAAGTCAACTTCAATAAGTTTGTTGTCAACCTTCTCATCTCTAGAACCTTCTATTAAGCAATCATTGGCTGATATCGAACTACCATTACTTTTAAGTTTCGCTGCACTTGCGCTCGCACAGGATTTTGCGAAAAAAGATTATCTTACTGCCGAACATATTGTGGCTGTTCTAGAAGCAGCAGGCGTAGCAATAAAACGTTCACAAGTGATAGGATCTCTATCCAGAGCAGGATCAAAAGTAAGCAGGAAAGTCATTCATGATGAAGTCCATTATTGTTTGATGACAACCGGTCGCAGGAAAATTGAACCTTTGTTAGGTTTAGGACCAATTCGAGTAGTTTATATTAAAAGTGGTATGCCTGCAACCGCGAGAAAACATCTTAGAGATATAATGTCAACAATTTCCAGAAATGCAAAGATATGTGATCCGTATTATGGTTTAAGATCGCTGGAATCGCTTTCTGAGATTCCGATGAGTTCCAATGTGCGGTTTCTCACTTCACATACAAGCGAGAAAGCGATTTCATTAGCAGGTCCGCTCATGGACTTTAAGCGTGAAAAAACAAATGTGGAAATTCGCATATTGCCACATCCTAATACTCTCCATGATAGATTTATTCTTTCGGCGGATAGTCTTTATCTCTTAGGTCAAGGGATTAAAGATATTGGGGTAAAGGAATCATTTATCATTACAATATCTAAATCCTTTGCACCTGATTTGCTGAGAGACTTGGAAGCCCGATTTGATGCATTATGGGCTGCTTCGACGATTCTTTAACCTAAAGAAATTAAAAACGATGCTAATAGTTTAGAGGCCATTAGGGACGGACTGTTAATCCGTGTATTTAACGTAAAAAAGGAATTGATGAGACAGACAAGATTTGCCTATCAGGGGCTTATCATCATTGAATGAACCGGGAATGCTGCATCAAGCGGTTGTGGGCCGAACTGTTGGTCAGACTGCGGAACTTGGCCGGATTGAAATTTCGCCAGATAGTTGAATTGCTGGTTTTCTCTGATTTGAAAATGGCGTTGGAGAATTGAAAAATGAAAAAAGGATTGATTATCTTTGCAGGTTCCGTCGCTGTCAGCCTCATAACACATTTCCTGAGCCCCCTGAGGCGAATTTATGACATTCCTGTTCTCAGCGCCCTGATTGTCGCAACTATTGGAGCCGGTGTCCTTTTCGTTGGCCTGTTCATCGGCTACCTGCTTGATCGGAAATATTCGCTCCAGGCTGAACCCGGCTCCCGCTCACTATTCTCGCTTCGCGTCATCCTCGTGTTCCTTGCCCTCCTGGCAGCTGAGTTTGCGGTCATACGGTTCCTCGCACTGGCGGTCAACTCCTCATTTTTCATCGAGTTCGCCTATTATCTGGTGCTGTTCGCCGGCGGGGCGGCTCTTGCCCGCTGGTGTTCCTCCCGGTACTACGTGGCGCCATGGATCGCGACTTTTGTCCTAGCCGCATTCGCCGCATTGGCGTTCGTACGCTTTGTTTCCAGTTCAGGAGCGAAGTTCCAATATGGTCCAGAGCGCTGGTTGTTTGCCCTGCAAAATCTTTCCGGCCAACTCAGTATGCTGCCCCTCGACGTGGCCGTTACCTTCACGGCATGGTATCTTTTCTCCCGCAGACGAAATGCTCCAGTCCCAGATTCGATATAGAATGAAACCATCTGAAGACCTCAAACACGGACTAATGGTCCGTCCTCATAACCGCTAATCATAAGGAGAAATTATGGAAGGTAAAAAGGAAACAGTAAAAGTCATTGAAAATTTTACTATTTTTCATTTTTCCGACACTCATTTTGGGGCAGATATAAGCGCAGATAAAAAATCTTGGCTGGAAAAGTTTTTAGCCGATCTGTTCCAAAAGGCATTAAATAAGATTGGCCTTGCGATTCACAATTCATCGATTTATCAAGTTTTATTGGATGAATTCGGAAATCGGACGACAGAGACAAATCATTCTTGCATGTTTGTCCACTCTGGAGATGTTTCTGCTTTTGGCTCAAGGGAAAACCTCAGGCTTGGTAATGGCTTGCTTGAAAGTATAAGAGGCTTTTTCATTGGTGTTATAACTGAACCAGAAAAAGCTCTTTTTATAATTCCTGGGAATCATGACATAGTCAATATCAATGACAAGGTTGATTTTCCATTTAATACTGATGATTTTGATAGGGAATTTTATGGAAAATCCGGTACTGCTATATACCCGAGAATGTTAGTTCCAGATATTCCCGGTAAGTCAATGGTATTAGTGGGATTGAATTCAGTCAATGTTGAGGGTAATCAAAATAAAAAGAGCGCATTGGGAATAGGGCTGCTAGACAGAAAGCAGCTGCAGGATGCTGAAGTATGCTTGAAGGAAAGAGAGGGGCGAATTACCAAGAAGATCGTTGCCCTTCACCATAGTCCATTAAAGTTTCCGAATATCCATAGGATGGATTTTCTTTTATTAGAGGAAGCTCCAAGATTCATTGAATGGTTGTATGGGAATAAGATCGATTTGGTTCTGTGCGGTCATCTGCATAGAGATTTTCACATTTATGAAAAATTTGAATTGCTGCTTCGGAAATATAACGATGTAACCTCCATAAAAGACATTAACCAGGCAGTACTCAGAATAATCAAAATGAGGGAAAATCTTATTGTTCGGGAATATTTAACAATGGGTGGGAAATTAGTTGGGGAAATGGAAAGGATCGCATTTTCATTTATAGAGAAGAGGCTGGGAAATATTATTTTAGATAAAAAAGTAAAAAGATCTCTTAAAAGATTTTATGAAAAATTAAAAGCATATCCGGAATATACAGAATTTCTGGATATGATTGAGAATTTGAAGAAGGAGAAGATAAGAATTCTTGTCGCCAGCACAGCGTGTCAAACAAATCGCAGGCCACAGTATAATTATTGGGAGATAAAGATGAATTTACGCACTAATAGTTTAGAAATATTTAATAATATATTGGATTTGAGAACGAATCGCTTTAATAGAAATCTCGATGTGGGTTTTAGTTCAAACTGAGGAATTGGGGACGGATGGTGATTGTATGGGAAAAGGAAATTGGGGACGGTGCTTGACTTTGTTACTTTGGCGAATGAAGTCCAGGGACGGGCTGATAATCCGGATGCTTGATGTGTAAGATCGCCCGGGCGTGAAAGATAATCGCATTCGGCATAAAATAGGGTCATGTCAGAACATATAGGGATCGTGGCCTGCGGCGCGGAAGGGGCGGCGTTGTGCTATCGCATCATCTGCCAGGAGGCGCCGGCGCTGATGGGCGGGAAGAACTTGGGGGAATTGGGGACGGTGCTTGACTTTGTTACTTTAGGAGAAGAAATGATGTTAGGTTTTACATGGTGAAGCAGCATTTTCAGACAGAGATCAGGGCGGCCAAAAAAAAGGTATGGGCGACTATGCTGAACAAAGATACTTATGAGAAGTGGACCAAGGCCTTTTCGCCCAATTCCACCTTCGCGGGCGACTGGAGCGAGGGCTCGACAATGCGCTTCTGGGATTCCGGCCTGGGAGGAGGAACGAAGGCACTGTTGGAGAGGGTGAAACCGTTTGAACTGGTGCGCCTGCGCCATGTGGCAATGATCGCGACCGACGGCTCCGAGGACGTGGAATCGCCCGAGGCGAGAAGGTGGGTCGGCGCCCTGGAGCAGTATCGCTTTTCAGAGTCCAAGGGGGTGACCCGGCTCTTCGTGAACATCGAGGCGCACGAGCACTACTCCGCCATGTTCGCCGATGGCTGGGACAAGGCGCTGAAGCTGCTGAAAGAGCTTTGCGAGGCCAATCGCTGATCGAGCGCGGGAGCTGGGGAAACGAATGGCCGTTGATCTCAGGAAAGAGCAGCAGGCGGCGCTGGCCAGGCCGCGCTTGCGCTATTCGCCGGCGGCACGGCTGTTTTTTCTCTCCATGGACCTGCTCGCCGGGAAGAAAACGACCTTGGCCAAGGTGAAGCTCATCGAGATGCTGGCCGGCATTCCCTACCGCGCCTGGGAATTCCGCCACTATGCGCTCATGACCCGTTGTCACGGCGATCCCGGTCAGGAGAAAAGAACCCGCGAGATCATCGCCTGGTGCCGCGCCGCCCAGGACAACGAGCACTGGCACCTGCTGGCGGTCCATGAGAAGATGCAAGAGGATGGCTGCCGGGCCCCCTGGTATCTTCACGCACCCTTCACTGTCCTGGCGACCGGTTTTTACGCCATCTTTTCATGGGCGCTGGCCCGGGTCAGCCTGGGCCGGGCTTTGCTGTTCAACGCCGAATTCGAGGATCACGCCGAGCACGCCTACGCGCAATTCGTTGCGGAGCATCCGGAATGGGAGCGGCAACCCCTGGCCAACGAGCGCGTCAGGGTGTACGCCGACCTGCCGACCTGGGCCGACGTTTTCCGGCGCATCGGGCTCGACGAGCGCGATCACATGAACCGCAGCCTGATCTATTGCGGCCAGCCGCACCGCGTCGTTTAATGGATCGATGATGAAAACAGATCTAACCAAGCGCCATGTCATGTTCGTGCTCGCGGGCGTTGCCGTCTTGATGCTGAAGCCGCACTACCATGGTCTGCTGGCTCCGGTTATTTTTAACTATGGCGGCAATTTCGCCGTATCGTTCGCCGTCTATTTCATCGTCGGCATTGCCGCGTCCCGCCATGGATGGGGGAGATGGATCATTGTCGCGGCCGCGCTGCTGGTTGTGGAGCTGTTCGAGATCACCGACGGCTTCGGGGTCATGGGCAACGTGTACGATCCGGTTGACCTGCTGGCCAATGCGGCGGGGATCGGGCTGGCATTCGCAGTCGATTCCATTACCGGGCAGGGTCACGGATGATTTTATTGGAAAGCATCACCGGAACCTGTGGAGGAAGTTTGATGATGAAATTCGCAAGGTTGATAATTGTCGGGGTGCTCTTTAGCGTTGTCGCGGCAGGTTTTGCCTGGGGGGCGGAGAAAGTTCCCGGCCAGGAAACGCTGCGCCTCGAAGTGGAGGCCATCGCGCGGTCGATCGACGGCAAGCTGGGAGTGGCCCTGCTGGGGCTGGAGACCGGGGAGATCTTCCTGTTCAACGGCGGCGACCGCTTCCCGATGCAGAGCGTCTACAAGTTTCCCCTGGCCATGGCCGTGCTCGAGCGGGTGGACAAGGGCCGGCTTTCCCTGGGCCAGGCCGTTCATTTGTTTCCTGAAGACCTCCTGCCCGACACCTGGAGCCCGCTGCGGGAGCGCTATCCCGCAGGGAACGTCGACATCGCCTTGAGCGAGCTGCTGCGCACCACCGTCAGTGAGAGCGACAACAACGGCTGCGATATCCTCTTCCGCATGCTGGGCGGCCCGCCGGCGGTCGACGCCTATGTCCACGGCCTTGGCATAAAGGGCATGGCCATTGCCGCCACCGAGGCGGAGATGCACCGTGTCCGCGATTCGCAATTCGCCAACTGGTGCGAGCCAACGGCCATGGCGAGGCTGCTCGACCTCTTTTTCCAGGGCCGTACCCATGCCGCCGCCAGCCGCGATTTCCTGATGCGCCTGCTGCTGGAGACCGCCACCGGACCCGGTCGGATCAAGGGCCTGCTGCCTCCGGGAACGGCGGTTGCCCACAAGACCGGTTCGTCGTTCACCGATGAAAAAGGGATGACGGCGGCCACCAACGATGTCGGCATCGTCACCGTAGCCGGAGGCAACCACGTCGCCATGGTCATTTTCCTGGCCGATTCCTCCGCTATGCTGGAAGCCCGGGAAAACGCGATCGCCCGCGTCGCTCGCGCCGGGTATAATTATTTTTCACCGGCTGTCGGAATTGGGGACGATGCTTGACTTTGTTACTTTGGCGAATGAAGTCCAGGGACGGGCTGATAATCCGGATGCTTGATGTGTAAGATCGCCCGGGCGTGAAAGATAATCGCATTCGGCATAGAATAGGGTCATGTCAGAAGATATAGGGATCATGGCCTGCGGCGCGGAAGGGGCGGCGTTGTGCTGTCGCATCATCTGCCAGGAGGCGCCGGCGCTGATGGGCGAGCATGGCCACCCGGAGATCTCGCTGCACACTTATCCGCTTGCCGACTATATGGACCGCATCCGGAAGGGTGACTGGGACGGTGAGGGAATTTGCGGATCAAACAGTGCCGGATGAGGCAGTGCGGCGCTCGTTGCCCTTGCAACAGAGCATGATGCTCGAGGCCCCGGAGCTGATGCTGGTCTGCTACAAGATGAAACCTTTATGCGAATGCCGCACCTTGTTCGAGCTGAACCCCCCTGGCCTCGGCCTGGATGTGTGTCGAGAACATCATGCTGGCGCTGGCCGCCGAAGGTCTTTTCGGTTGCATCTACACCCCCTACGAGTCCCTGGGGTTGAAGGAGTTCCTGGGCGTGGCCGCGGGCCTGGCTTTGAAAGAAGCAATTATCTCAAGCCCCGATCCTTTTTATAAAGAAGCCGAGCACCGTGCAGGATGAGATTTTGACTTCCCAATCGGTATTTATAACGGAGGTGAACATGACAAGCTACCGAAGGGAGAGATCCTCATGAGTGGCAGGAGACGGATCATCCTGCTGTCGCTGGTATTGCTGACCGCATTGTTTCAATGCAAGAAGGCTGACGAAAATGGAGATGGCTCCGGCGATCTGCGCGACCTGACTGTGGTTTTTGTAGGCGCCTCGATCACCGAAAATTGGGACTTCGGTCACTACTTCGCCGGTTATAACTTCCACAAGGTGATCCACTACGACTGGGACAAGACCCAGGTCTGGGCTGAGGTGCAGGCGCTCCACCCCGACATCGTCCTGGTCAAGGAGTGCGGTGCCTACTTCTACACCGAGGGGGGGACGCCCTTGGGCGAATTTGAAAGCAGTATCCAGAGCATGGTCGACCGCATCCGCGGCCTCGGCGCCATCCCGGTCCTGTGCACCACCCTGCCGGTGGATGTGGGGTACGGGGATTGCACCCAGGCGCAGCTTGATGACATACGCACTTTCAATGACTGGCTGCGGGGCTACTGCTCCGGCCAGGGCATCGTCCTCATGGATTACTACCAGCGCATCGCCGACGCCCAGGGACAGCTGCCCGCCGCCTACCATGACGGTGACGGCTTGCACCCCCATTCCGCCGGTTACGACGTCCTCAGCCCGATGGTCATCCCCACCCTGGAGTCGGCGCTTTAACAGGAACCGGGGACAACTGGGGACGGTGCTGGCAAGGACAACTGGGACAACTGGGGACGGTGCTTGCAAGCATGCATAAATCAGAATTCTTTTTTCGATAGCTTTCAAAATAGCTTGTTTGTCGATTTATCTCATGGTTAAAATACATATTTACGATCACCACCCCCGTTTTCCTTCCCATTTTCGTTCTGGTCCCTGGACGCCGGGGTAGGGTCATGAACGAAGATTGCCGGGGCGGGCTCCGATAAAAGACGTTGCAACAGGCCAGTGAGGGGAATAACATGGTAATTACGAATCGAATACATCGAATTGGGGGAAATGGGGACGGTGCTTGTTTTTATGTACTAGTGAGATAGCGTTATGAATCATGAAAAGAACTACGTGATCCAAACCGATATCAAGTTCGGAGCCATGGAGAAGATCGATATCGATGCCATGCAAAAGGCCTGCCCCCACGATTGGTTCAACCAGACGTTGTGCAAGGTCAATGATTCACTGGTGCGGCTGGGGGTATTCAAAGGGGAATTTCACTGGCATGTGCATGACAGGGAAGACGAGTTCTTTTATGTTGTGGAGGGCAAGCTGTTCATCGATTTTGAAGACCGTACCGAGGAACTCGCTCCCCGGCAGGGGATCGTCGTTCCCAGGAGCGTGAAGCACCGGCCGCGGGCTCCGGAGCGCACGCTGGTGCTGATGGTCGAGGCGGCTACGGTCAACGCCACCGGGGATGATCAAAACGGTAAAATCGCCAGCGAATGATCTGCATAGACAATTTGATGGAAAGGAGACGCATAATATGGCCAGGAAACAACAATCATCTATTTCGCTGAAAATTCTCGATTCCGCGCTGATTTTGGCTCTTATTTCCGCTGTATGTTACATGATGGGGCATGCCGCTCATTTGGGGATGTCCCGGCGGTTGAAGGTGCCATTGCACCTGATGCCAAGCGTTGCGCCGGAGACGTATATTTTAGTTGGGGGGCTGTATTTAGTTTTTGTTGGGGCAATAGTCCTGCTAATTTATTTTTTATGGTTTTTATTATGCAAGCATGTTCGTTCTGTCAGGACCCGTTTCGCTCCCGAGTTGATGGGGATCCGGGCAAGAGCTAAAAAATATCCTAAGATTTATTTTCTTCTTGCCTGTCTGGCCGGGGCAACAGTTTTTTACAGTTTTCCCCTGATGCTGCCTTTTACTCCACAAGAAGCCGGCGGGCCCGCTGCCTTTGGAGGCCGGACCGGAGCCGATGTTATCGAGCTGAAATTAAAAGAGCCGGATGCTGCGATTTGCAACCGGGACTATCGTTACCTGTGGGACCTAACCGACATTGTGGTGCTACAGGACAAGAAGAATCGGGATTTTGTACTCATCCGGAAAGACGAGATCAGGATCATGGTATTGAAATGGTCGAGTGATTTTATCTCTAAAAGCAAGAACAAGATCAGTCAGGCTTCATCAGCAAAGCCAAAATAAAGTGAAATAGCTCAAAAAATAAATTTTCGGAGAAGAAGTGATGTCAGATCTTACATTATAACAAAATTGAGCTATCAGATTTAATTGGAAACATTTTTTTGATCTTGGATAATTGGGGACGGTGCTTGCAAGTATGCATAAATCAAAATTCTTTTTCCGACAGCTTTCAAAATAGCTTGTTTGTCGATTTAACTCATGGCTAAATACATATTTACAAGCATCGTCCCCGTTCTCTTTTGCTTGCCAATTTCCTGCTGTCGATACTGGGGATACTGATGCTGATCGCGGGTGAGGCAAGAAGAAGTTCGCTGCCTGGTCTTTGATTATGATAAACTGCCAACTTGAACCCGTCCAAAAAGGAGGAACACGATATGGCCTATGAAGCGGAAGGAAGAAAGATCGCCGCCGACCTGCGCAAGGAAAATGGGCGGCTGCTTGAGGCGCGGCTGGAGTCGAAGAGCCCAAGCCGCATCGTCTTGGTATTCGAAAGGCAGACCATCACCCTGCCGGGCAATTTCATTTTCCAATTCGGTTACTCGGGATCCGGGCCCGATTGCTTTCACGCGTTCCTCCAGGAGTCGGGTTTCCCCATCACCAAGGAACAGATACAGGCCGCGCAAGAGGGAGATATCCTGAAGCCCTGACCGGGATGCGAAAACGGAAATGAAGACGCCGGCGGCGAAGGCAAGCATTGTCGAAGTGACCATGGCCAACATCGACCAGCATCCCGGGGCCATTTGCTTCATCAATCCCAAGCACCCGCTCTACCGCAAGAAGATCGAGTGGCTCGCGGAGCAGTATAAGCTCGGGTTGCGGATCAGGCTGCTCTACCTGGAGAACCAAAAGCGTCCGGTGGGCTTCATCGAGACCGTGCCCGGCGAATCCTGCTGGCGGGCGGTGCAGGCCAAAGGCTACCTGTTCATTCACTGCCTGTGGACCAGCGGCAAGAAATTTCAGCATCTCGGCCTGGGAACCCTGCTGCTGCAGGAAGCCGAAAAAGAGGCCCGAAACATGCTGGGGATCGCCGTCCTGGCCAGCGATGGGCCGTTCATGGCCAACAGGGAGATCTTCTTGAAGAACGGCTATGAAATTGCGGCCGAGTCCGGGAGCGAGCAACTGCTGGCCAAGCGCTTTAAAAAGGGGGTGATGCCCGCGATCAGCGACTGGGGCGCCGAGCTGCAAAAGCGCAAGGGGTTGCAGATCGTCTATTCGAAGCAGTGCCCCTGGGTGGCCCGCTTCATCGAAGAGTCGCGGCCCGTATTCGAGAAATTCGGCCTGCGGCCCGTGCTCCATGAGCTCAAGATCGCCGCGCAGGCCCAGCGCGGGCCTTCCCTGTACGGGGTCTTCAGCTTGATCCTCGACGGCCGGCTGCTGGCCGATCGCTACATCTCCACCACCCGCCTGGCCAATATCCTTAAGAGTGAGGGGAAAACGGGGTCAAGCCTCGATAGACATTCAGGCGTTGGAACTGATGATGAGGATCGCCCTAGGGCCAATAAGGAAAGGAACTGATGCTTTATATGGTTTGTGAGAAATTCAAGACAGCCGGGGCCAAAGAGGTTTACCGCCGGAGCAGGGAAAAAGGCCGGATGCTGCCCCAGGGGCTGAATTATGTCTCGTGCTGGGTGGACCTGGAGTTCACGAGATGCTTTCAATTGATGGAGACCGATGATTTTTCGCTGTTTGCAAAATGGATCGGCCAATGGCAGGACCTGGTGGAATTCGAGATCATCCCGGTCAGGACATCAGCGGAAGCCATGGCCATCATAGGGCCAACGTTGTGAGCATCGTTGGCGAGC
>JBGSPO010000154.1:0-18801 GCA_041738575.1 Candidatus Aminicenantia bacterium | reverse complement strand
CGGCCCGCTCACATGGACCAGGCCGAGTTTCTGCGCTTTGCCGCCCTGCTCATCCAGCCACACGGTCAGGACGGCGCGGCCGGGAGGGCGTCGCCCGCGGCGGATGTCGGGAGTGAAGAAAACGTAGAGGTTGCTCTCGTCGTTGCCCAGGCCGACCATCATGCCGTTCTCGAACAGCTGGCTGGTCATCTTTCTGCTGAAATCTTCCAGGCGGCCGTCGGCGGTTGCCGGCAGGGCAAGCCATTGCCCGGGGAGATGCAGGACGCTGCGGCAGCCGGGCTGCAGGAACAGGGCGGCGGCGGCCGCCAGAGCCATGACCCACCTGCCTGGAAAACCGGGATGAAAATCGTTCATTTTGCCGTTCTCCTTGTGAATGGGACCTTTTTCATTGGATAACAACCGGCGGCGGCGAACCTTGCAGCCGCGACCCGGTGGCGCTCCGGGCAAAAAAAAACCCGCCCCCCGGAGGGGGCGGGCAAAAGTCGGCTAATGGATCAGCTGACGTTTAGAAGCTGAACTTGAGTCCGAGGCGGGCGGTCAGCGGCCCATAGAAGTATTCTTCCATGAGGTAGCGCGGGTCGAGCTCGGGCGCGTAGTCATTGATGTCCCAGGAACCCTGGGCGATCCTGTCGTCGGAAATGGCCACGGAGCCCTGGTTGTAGATGTTGTAGATGCGCTGGGCGGTCTTGATGTCGAAGACGTTGTCGATGTTCAGGTTGATGTTCAGGTTGGTCTTGCCGAGCTTGATGTTGTATTCGGTGTAGAAGTTGGCGTACCACAGGAAGGGGGAGCGCTTTTCGTTGCCGCGCCCCAGCGGGAAGTAACCCTGGTAGTCCATGGCCCATTCGGTGGAGGTCGGCGTGCCGCTCATGGCGTTGAGCACGAGGCCGGCGGTGAGGCCGAAGGGGAAGCTGTAGGTGCCGTAGGCCTTGAAATAGTGGGGACGGTCGCCGGGCAGCGGGCCGGTGGACGCTTGCAGGTCACGGGTCAGGGGAACGTACCAGCTGTCCCAGTAGCGGGCCACGTTGGGATCCTGGCGGGCGGTGGTCGAGGTCCCCGACGGGGTTACCATCGTTGACATCTCGTCGCCGGAAGCCAGTCCGCTGTAGTTGCCCTTCAGGCTGCTGAAGGTGTATGAAATTCCGCCCAGCCAGTTGTTGGAAAAGCGCTTGTCCAGGGCGATGTTGATGGCGTAGTAGTCGCGCTTGGCCTTGACGCAATCCGGGGCGTTCTGCGGGATCAGCCCGGCCGCCCTGGCCTCGGCGTATTTTCCCTTGATGTAGTCGCTGCCGGGATTGGCGATGAAATAGCTTTCGCCCTCGGGCAGCAGGACGCCGATGTCCTCGATGGCCCAGAGCAGGTGCTTGTTGACCAGGCGCACCGAGAGGGCCAGGTTGTCGCGCAGTCTCTTCTCGAGACCGAATGAGATCTCCTGCTGGGTCATGGGCTTCATGTCGGGATCGGTGGTGTTGAAGGAGAGGGTACGGAAATCGAACGAATTGCCCTCGCCCAGGAGCGGGCGCCCAGGGAAATAGCCGTTGACGCCGATCTTGTCCCATTCGTAGGTGTCCAGGGCATAGTAGGTGCTCTTCCACGGCGTCCCGCCGTAGGAACCGGCGGCCATTTCCAGCTTCATGACGTCATAGAACAGTCCGTAGGAGCCGAACACCTTCAGGGAGGAGTCGCCCTTGACGTCCCAGACGAAGCCGAGGCGTGGGGCGAGCTTGTCGGCGAAATCGAAGGTGATCGCGTCCATGTCCTTCAGGGCGGGGTTGGCGGTGGCGTAGGAGGGGATGTTCTCGGATTCCGCGCGCACGCCGAAGTTGACGGTGAAGCGGTTGGCGATGGTCCAGGAATCCTGGAGGTAGAAGGCGTACATGTTGCCGAAGGCATTGTAGAAGTTGCCGAAGGGGCCGGTCACATCGTTGCCGCGCACGCCGTAGTAGCCGTACTTGCCGCGGCCGTAGTTGGTGCCGTAGGCGATCATGTCGCGGTTCCACGCGAAGAACAGGATCGGATAGTTGGCGATGTTGTCCTGGTTCTCGGCCCGGCGAACCCAGGAGAAGCCGGCCTTCCAGGAATGCTCGCCGCCGAGGTTCATGAAGTAGGAGGCGTCGAAGCTCAGGCTCAGCTTTTCGGTGATGTTGTTCTTCATTGTCAGCGCGTTGGCGCGCGCGTAGTTCATGTAGCCCGAAGCACGCTGGTAGGCAGCGGGCACATCGAGCAGGCCGACGTTGGTGGTCCGGAAATAGCCGCCCGGGGCTTCGGTCAGGAACTGGAAGCAGGGCTCCGCGGGGGGGGTAACGAGCTGGTTGTTCTGGTTGGTCCTGAAATAGCCGGCGCGGGCGCTGAACATGAAATTGTTGCCCAGGGTCAGGTCGGCGCTGACATTGCCCGACATGTTGGGGTAGGAGAAGCCGAATTCGTCATAGGAGATGTTGGGATTGGGATTGCCATTGATATTGGACTGGTCGCCCTTGTATTTCTGGAAGTTGTTGACGAAGCTGGCGCCCATGCGCAGGTTGTTGATGGGCTGGGAGGTCAGCTTGAGCGAGTAGTTCATCTGGTTTTCCGTGCGCTTCCAGGGCTTGACTTCTCCGCCGGGATAGGTGGTGGTGCGGGTGCTGGTTAAGTAGCTCGGAATGACGGAGCCGAAGAACCAGACCTTGTCCTTGATGAGGTAGCCGCCGAGGCTGATGCCGCCTTCGAATTTCGAGTCGTCGTCGACGCCCCAATACTCTTCGTACGGGAAATAGCGGGCGATGGAGGTGTCGTCCAGGTCCAGCTGCAGGATATCGCGTCCCTTGCTGCGCAGGGCCGAGCCGCTGTAGTAGCCGATGGCCTCGCCGTGGAACTCGTTGCCGCCCGAGCGGGTGACGACGTTGATGACGCCGCCCAGCGAGCCGCCGAATTCGGCTGCGTAGCCGGAGGCCTTGACCTGGACCTCGTCGACGAAGTCGAAGGCCACGTTCTGGCCGGAGTTGCCGTCCTTGATGTTGGTGGTATCGGCGCCGTCGATGTAGTACATGTTCTCCAGGCCCGAAGCGCCGTCGATCGAGGTGCCGCCCGCACCCAGGGGGTCACTGCTGACGCCCGGGATGGCGGTGACCAGCGAGTCGAAGTTCCGGCCCTTGGGCAGGGCCTGGAAGACCTCCTTGGTCATGGTCATGCCCTTGGCTGTGCTCTTGACGTCGATCTGGGCGACCTGGCCGGTGATGGTGACCACCTCGCTCAGGTTGCCGAGCTTCATCTCGATCTTCAGGTTGAGGGTCTGTTCCAGTGCGAGCTTGATGTCTTCCCGCACCACGCTCTGGAAACCTTCCAGGCTGAAGACCAGCTTGTAGGTGCCGGGCTGCAGGTTGAACAGCCTGAAAATCCCGTTCTCGTCGGTCACGGCCGTGGTCTTGCCGACCAGCTTGGGGCTGCTGGCTTCGACGCTGACGCCGGGGACCAGCGAGCCGTCTTCAAGTTGTACCGTGCCAAAGATCTTGGCCGTGGTCTGCTGGGCGGTCAGCAATCCTGCGCACAGGAGCAAGCTGATGGCCAGCAGGGTGTACCGTTTGCAAGTACTCATTTGTTTGTCCTCCTTTTTAATTTGACAAAACATCCATAGGACAGCAAGGTTCGTGCCAAAGCCGGGGCCGGGAGGGCAAACCATGGCCGGGCCTCGATCTGCATTTGGAAACCATTATAGGCAAATGGTTTCGCGGAAAAATCCTGCCTGGAAACCAGTCGGTTTCGCGCCGCATGCGGGGAAATATTGCGCCGGGAACACGGAAATCCCGGTAATGGCTTCAAAAAACAGCCGAAAAAACATTTTTTTGAACGCCGGCATGAAAAAAGTCGGCATGGAGGGGGGAAAAGGGTCGGCAAAGGACCGAAAACGGCCGCGCGCGAAAGTGATCCGATTTTCCTTATACATATATTCCTTAATAGATGCCGGCTTCCAGGTTCCATCCCCCGGCGGATCGGGAGGGCCTTTCTTGTCAAGCGAAAACCGGAGTGTTATAATGTCACTGATGAAGTTCGTCCCAGCGAGGCTGATGATGAAAAAAATTCTTCTGGCTTTGGTTGCCTTGGTTTTCTGCTTGTCCCTGTTCGCCGAGTCCGAGAGGGAACTTCTGAAAAAGCTCCCCCCGCAGCATCGTACCTGGCTCACGGAAGAAGTGGTGTACATCATTACCCCCGCCGAGAAGGAGGTGTTCCTGCAGCTCGGTTCCGACCGCGAGCGCGACACCTTCATCAGCGCCTTCTGGAAGCAGCGCAATCCCAACCCCAACCTGCCGGAGAACGAGTACAAGAAGGAGCATTACCGCCGCATCGCCTATGCCAACAACTGGTTCGGCAAGGATTCGCCCGGCGCCGGCTGGCGCACCGAGATGGGCCGCACCTACATCACCCTGGGCGAGCCGCACCAGATCGAGCGCTTCGAGAACGTCAACGAGATCTACCCGACCATCATCTGGTTCTACCAGGGCATGGCCACGCTGGGCCTGCCCGATTCCTTCAGCGTGGTCTTCTTCAAGCAGAGCGGCCTCGGGGAATACGAACTGTACTCGCCCATCAAGTTCGGCCCCCAGGCCCTGCTGCGCGATTACGCCGGCGACCCCAACTCCTATACCGACGCCTACAACCAGCTGATCGATATCGAGCCCCACGTGGCCGCGGTCTCGCTCTCGCTCATCTCCAACGAGCCGGTCAGCAACACCCCTTCGCTGGCCTCCGACCTGCTCATCAGGGAGAAGATCCCCCAGACCCCGCAGCGCAAGGTCAACAATGTCTACGCCAGGAATTTCCTCAAGTACCGGGGGCAGGTCGAGGTGGATTACGCCGACAACTACATCGAGAGCAGCTCCCAGCTCACCGTGGCCCGCGACCGCTCGGGGCATTATTTCATCCACTACCTGATCGAGCCCCGGCGCCTCTCCATGGAAGAGTACCAGGGGAAATTCTACACCACCATCGAGATCTCGGGGAATATTTCCGATGCCTCGGGAAGGATGATCGCGCAGCTGTCGCGTAAGGTCCCCATCGAGCTCTCCGCCAGCCAGATGAGCGCCATCAAGGACAAGCTCTTCAGCTTCCAGGACATGATGCCCGTCATCCCCGGCAACTGGCACATCACGGTTTTCATGAAGAACCTGACCACCAAGGAATTCACCACCATGGAGAAGGACTTCGTCATCCCGGCCCGGGAAAAGCTGGAGATGTCCATGCTGCTGCTGGCCAACCGCAAGGCCGACGTCACCCGCATCGCCGCCTACAAGCCCTTCCGCTTCGGCAATACCCACCTGCTGCCGTCGCCGCGCAATGACTTCATCGCCGACGACGAGCTGACGGTCTTTTTCCAGCTCCACGGCCTGACGCCCGACCTGGAGAAGAACGGCAGCGTCGAGCTCTCCCTGTTCCGCCGCGAGGAGAAGGTCCTGGACAAAACGCTCGCCCTCGCCGGCCTGCGCTCCCTGCCCGATGTCATCGAGACCCTGCCGCTGAAAGGCTACGGCGCCGCCTATTACACCATCAAGGCGCGGCTTCTGGATGGTGGCCGGAAGGAGCTCCTGAGCGAGAGCGGCGATTTCTTCATCACGCCGCAACCCTCGCTGCCCCGCCCCTGGGTGGTGTCCGTGCCGACCTCCGCCGACGATTTCTCGTCGTTTCTGAATGAACTGGGGCGGCAGCACGCGCAGAACCGCGACCTGGAGCGGGCGTTTCCTCTCCTGGAACAGGCCTACCTGAAAGCTCCCGACAACACCCGCTTCGGCCTGGACTACTGCCAGCTGCTGCTGCAGAAAAAGGAGTACGCCAAGGCCAAGGCGGTCGCCCTGCCCCAGGTCGAGGTCAAAAAGCGCGCCGAGTTCGCCCTGCCCCTGGCCCAGGCCCACCAGGCCCTGGGAGAATACGCGGAAGCGATCTCGCAGTACGCCGACGCCATCACCCATTTCGGGGCCAACACCAACGTGTTCAACCAGATCGGCGAGTGCTTCCTGAAGCTGGGCGATTCGGCGGAAGCCCTGAAGGCCTGGGAAAAATCCCTGGGGCTCGATCCCAAGCAGCCGCGCATCAGGGAAAAGGTCGACGCCCTGACGAAAAGCGGCAAATGAATCCGTCTAATATATCAGCCGTGAAAAGGCTGTTCAAAATGGAGGTATTCAGCAATGAATAGAACGAACAAGAGGATCTGGATGGTCATGGCCTGTGTCCTTGTCCTGTCTTCGCTAGCTTTCGCCCAGGCCGGCCGCGGCAAAGGCCGCCTGACCGGCTCGGTCGTGAACGAAAAAGGGGAGCCGGTGGCCAATGCCACCGTCAAACTGGAATTCGAAAAAGGCGGGCTCAAGGACGAAACCGTCACCAATGCCAAGGGCGAATGGAGCTTCATCAGCCTGGGCACGGGAACTGTGCTGCTGACCGCGCTTGCCGACGGCTACCTGGACGGCAACGCCCAGGCGCACGTGCAGCAGCTGGAAAAGAACCCGCCCGTCAAGATCCTCGTGCGCGAGGACAAGGAAAGGAAGGCCCGCGTCAAGGACGAGGCCTCCATGCTGGAGCTGGAAAGGGGCAACCAGCTGTTCAACGAGCGCAAGTTCGACGAAGCTCTGGAGATCTTCAACAAGTTCGCCGAGATCAATCCCAACGTCTACCAGATCTATTTCAACATCGGCGATGCCTATCGCGAGAAGGGCGATTTCGACAAGGCCAACGAGCAGTATGCCATCGCCCAGGCCAAGGCCAAGGAAAAGGCCGACGTCGTCATGCAGGCCAAGGCCCTGGCCGCCTTCGGCGAGATCTGCCTGCGGCAGGAAAAGCTCAAGGAGGCGGGCGATTATTTCACGCAGTCGATCGCCCTCAATCCCAAGGACGAGATCCTGGCCTACAACGTGGCCGAGATCTTCTTCGGCCGCGCCCAGACCGACAAGGCCATCGAGTACTACCAGCTCGCCATCCAGATCAAGCCCGAGTGGAGCGAGCCCTATCTCAAGATTGGCTACGCCTACCTGAACAAGGGCGACATGGCCAAGGCTGTCGAGCAGATGAAGGAATTTCTCAAGCGCGATCCCGAGTCGCCCCAGGCGCCGGTGGTCCAAAGCCTGATCGACTCGTTGTCCAAGGCCAAGTAGAGTCAGAGCATATCCGTATGAACCGGCCGGCTGCCCGCGCAGCCGGCTTTTTTATTGACCATTTTATGATTTGGTTTACGGTAGACGGTGTACGGTTGACGGCAAGAACATAGTCGATTTTCATGACGATTAATGAAGTGTATACGGAAGCAGCAAGGGACGAATTCAGAATCGTTTCGCTTCTCTCATTTCTTTATTTCCAAGCAGATATGAAGAGTGTTCTGTCTCGTCACGCGTCACGCGTTACGCGTCACGAAGGCTCGTAGAAAGTTCTTTCAGAAGCTGAACTTCAGGCCGAGGCGCGCGGTCAGCGGGGCATAGAAATCGCATTCCATGAGATAGCGCGGATCGAGCTCGGGGTCATAGTCATTGATGTCCCAGGGACCCTGCGCGATGCGCTCTTCGCTGACGTCCACGGCGTACTGGTTGTAGACCGGGTAGATGCGCTGCGCCGTCCTGACGTCGAAGACGTTGTCCACGTTCAGGTTGATACTCAGGACGTTCCTGCCCAGCTTGAGGTTGTACTCGACATAGAGGTTGGCGAACCACAGGAAAGGGGCGCGGGCCTGGTCGGCGCGGCCATAGGGCATGTAGCCCGGGTATTCCATGGCAAACTCAGTCGAGGTCGGCGTGCCGCTCATGGCGTTGGCCACAAGACCGGCGGTCAGGCCGAAGGGGAAGCTGTAGGAGCCGTAGATCTTGAATTGATGGGGACGGTCCCCGGGCAGCGCACCGACGGCCTCATCCAGCGTCAGGGTGCGGGACGCGTACCAGGAATCGAAATAGCGCTCGACATAGGGAGCGTCGCGCACGGTTACGTCACCCGATGCCAGGCCGCTGTAGTTGCCCCAGAGCCGGCTCCAGGTATAGGAGACGCCTCCCAGCCAGTTAAGCGAAAAACGCCTGTCCAGCGCGAGCGAGACCCCGTCATATTCGCGAACCGCTCTGGAAGGTCCGGGAGCGTTGGCCGGGATCGTGCCGTCGGCCCTGGCCTGGTCGTACTTTTGCCTGATGAAATCACTCCCCGGATTGGAGATGAAATACTTCTTTCCCCAGGCCGTCCACACGCCGATATCCTCGATGGCGCGGAGCAGGTGCCGGTTGACGTAGCGCAGGGAGAGCACCAGGTCATCTCCCAGTTTCTTCTCGAGGCCCAGCGTGATCTCCTGCTGCGTCATGGGTTTCAGGCCGGGATCGACGATGTCGAAATCCGGGACGCGGAAATCGATCGTATGGGGGTAAGGGAGGAGCGGGCGGCCGGGGTAGTAGCCGTTGACGCCGATCTCGTCCCACTTGTAGGTATCCAGGGAGTAGTAGGTGCTCTTCCACTTGGAACCGCCGAAGGCGCCGGCAGCCATTTTGAGCTTCATGACGTCATGGAAAATGCCGTAGGAGCCGAACACCTTCAGGGAGGAGTCGCCCCTGACGTCCCAGATGAAGCCTAGGCGCGGGGCGAGCTTGTCGCCCATGTTGAACTCGATGGGTCTCAGGTCTTCAAAATCGGCGTTGCCGGTGGCATAGGATGGGATATACTCGGATTCGGCGCGTACGCCAAAGTTCACGGTGAAGCGGTTGGCGATGGTCCAGGAATCCTGGAGGTAGACGGCGAACAGGTTGCCATATGCCTTGTAGTAATCGCCGTAGGGACCGGTCACATCGTTGTTGCGCACGGCGTAGTAGCCGTACTTGCCGCGGTCGCTTCCCGCGTAAGCGAAGTCACCGGGGAAGCTGCGGTCCCAGGCCAGGAACACGATCGGGTCATCGAGCGTGTTGTCCACGTTCTGACCCCGGCGGGCCCAGGAGATCCCGGCCTTAATGGCATGCTCGCCGAAGCCTGAATCCAGAAAGTATGTGAGATCAAGCCCGACGCCGAACCTTTCTGCGATGTTCCGCTCCATGCTGTTGATGATCGGGCGAATTTGTCCCATGTAATTCCGATTTGGATCCAGCAGGTATTGGGGCGGGATGTCGGGAAAGACGGCCGGGTTCGTGTAGATGTAGCCGCCGGGGGCTTCGGTCCTGAAGTAATAATAGGGTTTTCCGCCGGAGCGGACGAGGGGGTCGTTCTGGTCAGTGTGAAAAAAATCGATGCGGGCGGTGGCCAGGAAGCGATCGCCTGCGGACAGATCGGCGCTGAAATTTCCCGACATGTTGGGATAGCTGAACCCGTAATCATTGAAAGAGACTGTCGGATTGGGGTTGCTGGCGTAGTTGGCCAGGTCGCCTTTGTATTTGTAGAAGTTGTTGACCACGCTGGCGCCCAGGCGCAGGTTCTTGATGGGCTGCGCGGTGAGCTTGAGCTGGTAGTTCAGCTGGTTCTCGGTGCGTTCCCATTCGCGAACATCGCCGCTGGCGTGGGTCAGGGTGCGGGTGTTGGTGTAATAGACGGGCAGGATGGAGCCGAAGAACCAGAGTTTGTCACGGACGATATAGCCGCCGAGGCTGAAGCCGCCTTCAAATTTATGGTCATTGTCAACACCATAAAATGTACTATATGGATAATAAACGGCCTTGGAGTCGTCATCGTAGTCAAGAGACAGAATATCACGGTCGTTCGCACGCAAGGGGGAGCCGCTGTAGTAGCCGACGATCTGGCCATGGAACTCGTTGCCGCCCGAGCGGGTCATAACGCGGATAACGCCCCCCAGGGCGCCGGCGTATTCGGCGGCCGCGCCCGAGGTGGTGACCCGGACCTCGTCGATGAAGTCAAAGGACACGTTCTGGCCCGGGCTCCCGTCCAGGATATTGCCGGAGTCCGCGCCGTCGAAGAGGTACGTGTTCTCCAAACCCGATGCACCGTTAATTGATGTGCCCCCCAGCAGCAGGGTTTCATTGACAATGCCGGGAACAATGTTCAGTAGAGAGTCGAAATTGCGAGCGCGGGGCAGGGACTGGAACATTTCCCGGGAGAGGGTCGTGCCGGAGATTGGAGTTGTAACCTCGGTCAAAGCGGGCGCCTCCTGGATGGTCACCGCATCATCGCCGCCCCGGGCCACCAGGATGATCTCTACATCGACAACCTGTTCCTGCCCGAGGAAGATGTTCCTGCGCAACCGTGTTTTAAAACCGTGCAGGTCAAAGGTGAGCTTGTAAATGCCGAGAGCCAGGTCGGGCAGCGTGAACCTGCCGCGATCATCGGTCACAACGGTTGCTATGCCGGCCAGGCTCAAGCTGGTCGCGGTGACCCGGGTGCCCGGGAGCGGCGAACCGTCCTGCATCTGGACGATCCCGGAAATCGAGGAGCCGGCCAGGCGGGCGAACTGCAGGCTGAAAAAAAGCAGGAGCCCCGCTATCAGACGTCCACTTTTTTTGATCGCTGTCATGAGTGTGTCCTCCTTTTGGGACATTCCACCGTTGATCGGTCCCTGGTACCCTACAGTAAGCATCAAAAATGCCAAATGCCAAGTTCCATCGGGACTTTTGATGAATTATAAAAGAACTCGCCTTCGGGATCCACCCGCCTTGTCGGGCCAAAAAAAAACCCCGCCCCCCGGAGGGGGCGGGGCAAAAGTCGGCTAACTAACTAGCTGACGTTTAGAAGCTGAACTTGAGGCCGAGGCGCGCGGTGAGCGGCCCGTAGAAGTTGGCCTCCATGAGATAGCGCGGGTCGAGCACGGGCTCGTAGTCGTTGATGTCCCAGGGACCCTGCGCGATGCGGTCTTCGGAGATGGCCACGGCGCCCTGGTTGTAGATCGGGTAGATGCGCTGGGCGGTCTTCACGTTGAAGATGTTGTCCACGTTCAGGTTGATGTTCAGGTTGTTCTTGCCGAGCTTGAGGTTGTATTCCACGTAGAAGTTGGCGAACCACAGGAAGGGGGCGCGATCCTGATCAGCGCGGCCGTAGGGCATGTAGCCCTGGTAGTCCATGGCCCATTCGGTGGAGGTGGGGGTGCCGCTCATCGCGTTGAGCACGACGCCGGTGGTGACGCCGAAGGGGAAGGAGTAGGAACCGTAGGCCTTCAGGTAGTGGGTGCGGTCACCGGGGAGCAGGCCGACGGAATCTTCCAGGGTCAGGGTGCGGGAAACGTACCAGGAGTCAAAGTAGCGTTCGACGTTCGGGTCGGTGCGGCCGACTTCGTCGCCGGAGGCCAGGCCGTTGTAGTTGCCTTTCAGCTGGCTCCAGGTGTAGGAAACGCCGCCCAGCCAGTTGTTGGAGAAGCGCTTGTCAACCGAGATGTTGACGGCGTTGTAGTCGCGCTTGGCTTTGGACGGGCCCGGGGCGTTCTCGGGGATCAGGCCGGCGGCCTTGGCGTCATTGTACTTCTGGACCATGAAGGCGTTGCCGGGGTTGGTGGTGTAGTACAGTTCGCCCTCGGGCAGCAGAACGCCGATGTCTTCGATGGCGTTGCGCAGGTGCTTGTTGACATAGCGCACGGAGAGGGCCAGGTCGTCACGCAGTCTCTTCTCGAGACCCAGCGAGATCTCCTGCTGGGACATGGGCTTCATGTCGGGATCGGTGGTGTCGAAGGAGGGGGCGCGGAAGTCGAAGGTCCCGCCGGGCAGGAGCTGGCGGCCGGGGAAGTTGCCGCCGACGCCGATCTTGTCCCATTCATAAGTATCCAGTGAATAGTAGGTGCTCTTCCACTTGAAACCGCCGTAGGAACCGGCGGCCATTTCGAGCTTCATGACGTCGAAGAAGAGGCCGTAGGAGCCGAACACCTTCAGGGAGGAGTCGCCCTTGACGTCCCAAACGAAGCCCAGGCGCGGGGCGAGCTTGTCGCCCATGCCGAACTCGATGGGTTTCAGGTCTTCAAACTCGGCGTTGCCGGTGGCGTAAGAGGGGATGTACTCGGATTCGGCGCGCACGCCAAAGTTCACGGTGAAGCGGTTGGCGATGGTCCAGGAATCCTGCAGGTAGAAGGCGAGCATGTTGCCGTAGGCGTTGTAGAAGTCGCCGTAGGGGCCGGTCACGGTGTTGTTGCGCACGCCGTAGTAGCCGTACTTGCCGCGGCCGTAGTTGACGCCGTAGGCGATGAAGTCGCGGTCCCAGCCGAAGAACAGCACCGGGCCTTTGCCGGTGTTGTCCACGTTCTGGCCCCTGCGGGCCCAGGCGAAGCCGGCTTTCCAGGAGTGTTCGCCGCCCAGGTTCACGAAGTAGGAGATGTCGGCGCCGAAGCTCAGTTTCTCGGCGATGTTGTTCTTCATGACCATGACGTTGGCGCGCGAGTAGTTCTGGTAGCCCGAGACACGCTGGTAGGCGGCGGGGACATCCAGCAGGCCGATGTTGGTGGTCTTGAAATAGCCGCCGGGGGCTTCGGTCAGGAACTGGAAGCAAGGCTCGTCGCTGGGCTGGATGAGCTGCTTGGTGGTGTCGGTGCGGAAGAAGCCGGCACGGGCGCTGAACATGAAGTTGTTGCCCACGGTCAGGTCGGCGCTGAAGGTGCCCGACATGTTGGGATAGCTGAAGCCGTAATCATTATACGAAACCGTGGGATTGGAGCCCTGGGCGTAGTTGGCCAGGTCGCCTTTGTACTTGTAGAAGTTGTTGACCACGCTGGCGCCCAGGCGCAGGTTCTTGATGGGCTGCGCGGTGAGCTTGAACTGGTAGTTCAACTGGTTCTCGGTGCGCTCCCAATCCTTCACCACGCCGTCGGAGTGGGTCAGGGTGCGGGTGTTGGTGTAATAAACAGGCAGGATGGAGCCGAAGAACCACAGCTTGTCCTTGAGGATGAAGCCGCCGAGGTTCAGGCCGCCTTCGAAGCGGTGGTCGTCCTGCTCGCCGTAGAAGTAGGAGTAGGGCAGGTAGACCGCTTTCGAATCGTCGTTGGGGTCGAGTTCCAGGATGTCGCGGTACTCGCTGCGCAGGGGGGCGCCGCTGTAATAACCGACGACTTCGCCGTGGAACTCGTTGCCGCCGGAGCGGGTCACGACGTTGATGACGCCACCGAGGGAGCCGCCGAATTCGGCGGAGTAGCCGGAGGCCTTGACCTGGACTTCGTCGACGAAGTCGAAGGACACGCTCTGGCCGGAGTTGCCCTGGATGATGCTGGTGGTGTCGGTACCGTCGATGTAGTACATGTTTTCCAGGCCGGAGGCGCCGTCGACCGACGTGCCGCCGAGCAACAGGTTCTCACTGGAAACGCCGGGGACGGCAGTCACCAGAGAGTCGAAGTTGCGGCCCCTGGGCAGGGTCTGGAAGACCTCTTTGGTCAGGGTCATGCCCTTGGCCGTGCTCTTGACGTCGATCTGGGCGACCTGGCCGGTGATGGTCACCATTTCCTCGATGTTGCCGAGTTTCATGGTGATCTTCACGTTGAGGGTCTGTTCGACAGCCAACTGGATGCCATCCCTGACAACGGTCTGGAAACCCTGCAGGGTGAATACCAGCTTGTAGGTACCGGGGGCGAGGTTGGCAAGTCTGAAGACGCCGTTCTCATCGGTGATGGCGGTCGATTTGCCGACCAGCTTGGGGCTGGTGGCCTCGACGGTGACGCCGGGAACCAATGATCCGTCTTCAAGCTGCACGGTGCCAAAGATCTTGGCACTGGTTTGCTGGGCGGTCAGCAGTCCTGCGCACAGGAGCAAGCCGATCGCCAGCAGGGTGAAGCTTCTGGCAGATTTCATTTGTTTGTCCTCCTTTTTTAGACAATACAACAAAAAATAAGCAATATCCGTGCCAAGTCATGGCGCGGGCTGCGGCAGGATGAAAAAGGGAGGACGATCCAAAAACCCTTAACAATAAAGGCTTTTTGCGGGTGGTGAACCCGGCGCCCGGGTCAAGAAAAGGCGGCATTTCGGCACGGAGGTGAATATATTCAAAATATTGAATATAAATTCAAAAAACAGAATCCCTGCGGTGGTTCAGAAAGTCGATTCCCGGGCAGGGGGGGAAAACCGGAGTGAGGAGAAGGTGAAAAAGATCGTGCCGCCCCCGTCGCAGGGGGCGGCACGCAGATAATCAGGGTTACTGAACGATCTTGAACTTGAATTCCTGCAGGCTCTTGGCCTTGGAAACATTGTCCAGCAACTGGATCTCCAGGACATAGTCTCCTGTTTCCAGCAGCTTCTGCTTGCGTTCCGTTTCCACGCCCTTGGCGTTCTTGGTCACCTCGGTGAAGATGAAGTCGATGGGCTGGCTGATGATATAGCTGTTAACGGTCTGCGTGGGCAGCTTGTTGATCTCCTTGCCGTCTTTTTTGAAGCTGTAGGTGATCTGCAGGTTGAAGGCGTTGGTGACAGCGTCGGGCTTGGCGCCAAGGATGAAGTAGAAAAGGTCGAGGTTCTCGCTGGGCTTGAATTCGTTGCTGATGACCGGGGCCAGCAGCAGGGTGTTGTAAATGAAGGCGTTCTTGTGGACGGTCAGCTTGGTCTCGGCGGCCGGCAGCATCTGCAGCGAGCTCACCGAAAAGATGGGCGTGGTGGCCAGCTCGTTCTTCAGCTGCGCAAAATCGGGCAGCGAAAATTCGACGAATTGGGTCGCTATCTTGCTGAAATCAGGCGTGCTGAGCGCCAGGGCCAGCAGATAGGTGCCGGCCGGGTAGGTGTCGCCGGCGATGGAATAATAGTTCAGGGCCTCGGGCTGGTAGCCCGGCAGCTTTTCTTCCAGGTCAAAGCGGATGAAGTGTTCGCGGACGATCTCGCCGGCAACGCCGTTCTCCAGGCGATAGACGCGGATGAAGGCGTAATGGCTCGCCTTGAGCAGCTCGGGGGTTTCCGCCGGGGCGGCGAAGCCCAGGTCGGCGTTCTTGAGCTGAAAAAGGAACACCGGGTAGTTCAGATTCTGCTGGGTGGTAAGAAAGAGCGTCTTGAGGTAGGTCATGGGAATGTCGCTGCGGCTCGTGCGCAGCGCGACATTGGCATCCATCACGGCCGCCACCTGGGGGGCGATCTGCACCGCCTGCCCAGCCTTTAGCGGGGCGGTCTTGGCTTTCTGGGCGGCCAAGGGCAGGGCGAGCGTGAGCAGGACGATCAGTGCCAAAACAAAAAAATTCTTTGCGTTCATTTATGTTTTCTCCTTCGGATCACAAATTGATCTTGATCTCTTTTCGGGACTGGCTCTTGTCGGCGGTGTTTTCCAGCGTGACCCGGGCGGTGTACCTGCCCGCGGGCAGCTGCACGGGGAACTCGATGACGATCGTTTTGCCGAGCTGCTTCAGCATGTCGTCGGAAACCGTCACCGGGTGCATCTCCTCCTTCTCCAACACTGTCGCCCCGGCGCCGGTCGTGATGCGCACGCTCAGCTTGAGCTGCGTCCCATAGGTCCGGGTCGCGTCGTTCAGCACCAGGTTGGTCACGCGGTAGGGGACCTCGATCCGCAGCATGGCCTGGCCCGGCCCGGTCGCCTGGGCGGTCAGCGCAAAATCGAAGAGGCGGACGTTGCGGTCGATGCCCTGCGGCTTGAGCTGCATCTGGGCGTTGTTGATCATGCTGATGCGGCGGGCGCTGCCGGGATCGAGCCGGTACATGCCCTCGCGGTGGGTGTCGACGAACACGACGGGGAACGTGCCGTAGAACCAGATCTCCACCGGCGGCTCGTAGAAGCTGTAGCCCGTGGGGTAGACGTCGCGCCGCTCCGGCTCGCCCAGCAGGATCAGGATGCGGCCGCGGTCGCTCAGCCAGCCCTGGCTTCCTTCCTGGAACAGGTGGTTGGCCTGGTCGATGCGGCGATAATACTCATCGCGGTACTCGTTCTCCTCGGTGGTGGGGTCCGGGTCGCGCACTTTCCAGAATTCCTCGATGAATTGCTGGCGCTCCTCGGGCGGCGTTTTCTTGAAGATCTTGCTTTCCTTCTTGCTGATGATGTAGCGGACCTCGGAAAGGAACTGACGCTCATCGGGCGGGATATTGCGCACGGTCCGGCCTTTGGTCGAGCAGTTGGCCAGCACCAGCATCAGGACTACGACGCCTCCCAGCCAAGGGGTCTTGATCCCCGGGCGGGGAGCCAGGGTAACCGCGGAAATAGATGAATTATTCATTTTCATTTAATTATGACGGATCTGGATAATCTATTGTACCATATTTTAATTTCCCCTGCAAAGGTTTACAATACGGCCAATGAAAAAACGAATCTTGGCCTTGTTGCTGCTGTTGGCGCTGCCGGGCGTGGTCTCGGCCCTGGAGTTCCTGGAAACGGCCATCCAGAAAAAGGATTGGCCGGCCCTGGCCGCCCGCTTCAGCGACGACTCGCACCGGCAGCTGGCCGCCTATTTCCAGGAGTGCCAGGGGGTCAGCTTCAGCCTGCTGCGTGAGAACAACCTGATGTTCTTTGCCCGCTTCCCGGTCTTCGCCGAGATCGGCGAGTTGAGCTATGAGCAGGAGAACGGCATGGTCCGGGCCCTGTCACTGAAGCGCACCATCAAGCCCCTGTATTTCATCCGGGCATTTTCCCGCTACGCGCTCACCGACCGCACGCTGCGCATGGGCGACGCGGAAATCCATTTTAAAAAGGGATTCATCTACCGTGGCCTGCCCATGGGCAACGTATTCCTGTTCAGCGGCGATTGGGAGTTCCGCATCCGGCCCGATTCCGAGGAGGAGCGGCTGACCCTGCTGCGCCTCGAGCGCAGCGACACGCTGGCCAAGGAGGCCCGGGCCGGCGTCTTTGTTTTCAGCCGCCCGGAGGAGCTGCTGGCCGGGCTGCCCGAGCCGGAGCCCGCCGAACTGCCCGCCGACGATGAGGCGCTGGCCCTGTACCGCATCTTCCAGGAGCGCTGGGGGATGCCCGTTTCCTACTTCGATGAACTTTGGTATTTCCCCTTCGCTCCCGAATTCAACACCGCCATCTTCCACCGCCGGCCGGGCAAGTCGCATTTCCGCTACATCTTCAACAGCGGCAACTCGCCCGACACCAGCCTGGTGCTGCTGCCGGAAAACAAGTTCTACCTGAGCTACAATGCCGTCAAGGGCCTCAAGTTCACGCAAGCGGGGGTTGACGAGCTGGAGAACCTGCAGCTGAATCTTTTTCTGAATCCCCAGGCCGGTTTTCTTTCCGCGACCTCGGTCCTGGACTTCAAGGAGCCTTCGAGCGTCAAGACGGTCAGCCTGGACCCCGGGCTGGTGGTCAAGGGCTTTGGCAGGTCGCAGCAGCACGAGCTCCAGTTGTTCCACCGCGATGACACCTATTATCTCCTGGGCGAGAACCTGAAGAGGTTCAGCTTCTATTACGCCGGGGCCATCGAGCCCAGCGGCGAGGGCGGCGACCTGGCCAAGGTCATCCTGCGCGGCCGCGCGGCCAAGAACACCGACGATTACTTCATCTTGGACCGCGACCAGAACTTTTACCCCAATCCGGGCCAGCATTTCTTTAAAAGCCGGCTGAAGGTCTCCCTGCCCGCTCCCCTGAATTGCCTGGCCTCGGGCAGCCTGAGCTCCAGGCGCAAGATGGGCGAGCGCACCGAGTTCATCTTCGACAGCCCGGGCAGCAAGGGCCTGTCCCTGGTCTGCGGCAACTTCGAAAAGCTGGCCACCATCCCCGGGGCGCTGACGGTCCAGGTTTTCGGCAACCCGAAGCTGCGCCTCAGGGATTCCTTTTCCGCCGAGGCCATCAAGGGTTATGTCAATTTCCTGGTTGAGAAGTACGGCCCGCTGGACATCCCGGAGCTGAACCTGCTGCTGCGCCGCTGGCAGAACTTCGGCGGGTGGAGCCACCAGGGCTTCGTGATCTTCAATCTCCTGGGCGGCAATATCATCGACGACGACATCAGCATGGTGCGGCGGCTGCGCAGCGACAGCCCGGTGGTGTTCACCGACGTCAACCGCGACAACCTGGTCCATGAGCTGGCCCACCAGTGGTGGGGCAGCGTCATCTCCTGGAAAACCTACCAGGACCAGTGGCTGACCGAGGGGATGGCGCAATTCTCCACCCTGCTGTACCTGGAGAGCACGCTGGGGGCGGGCCCGTTCCGCAAGGTCCTTGCCAGCGCCAAGCGCTGGGTGCTGCGCGGCAACGACGCCGGCCCCATCATTTACGGCCGGCGCATCGCCAACCTCAGCGAAGACCTGGGGACGTTCCAGAGCATCATCTACAACAAGGCGGCGCTGGTCTTCATGATGCTCAAGGAGATGCTGGGCGAAGAGGAGGTGCTGGGGCGCCTGCGCCAGGTGCTGGTCGACTTCAAGCACCAGAGCCTGGTCTCGTCGCGCTTCATCCAGCAGGTCAGCCGCGGCGAGGCCCGGCTGCAGAAATTCTTCAACGGCTGGGTCTATGCGCGAAAACTGCCCCGGGTGCGCTACCGGGTCGCGATCAGCGGCCAGGAAGCCGAGATCACCTTTGCCCAGGAGGACAGTGATTTCGTGTTCCCGGTCGCCGTCAGCGTCAGCAGCGCCGAGGGCAAATACAGCCGCACCCTGATCGTCGAGGAAAAGGTCCAGAAATTCCGGATCATGGAGAGTTCACCCATCCTCGCCATCGATGTCGAAGCGCTGGCCGCGCCCATCATCCTGGAGCGCTGAGGGGGAATTTTTTCCGCGTCCGGCTGGATTTTTCGTCTAAAATAAGGTATCCTGACGTCTTATAAGCGAACGGGCAACAGGGATAAGACGAGGTTTTTGATGCTGGATGAATCGCTGCTCACTCCTCAGGACCGGCAGGCGCGCGGCTGCTTTTGGCTGCTCATGCCCATCTCCCTGCTCGTCCACCTGCTGGCCGTCGCTTCCCTGGTTTTGGTTCCCCTGCTGCTGGCCGACTTCGATCTTCCAGAGATCCAGGTGACCAACGTGCTGATCATGGCCCCGTCCCTGCCGACAC
>JBGSPO010000123.1:0-7760 GCA_041738575.1 Candidatus Aminicenantia bacterium | reverse complement strand
CGCTCTCGCCGCGCAGCAGCACGGTGGCCGGGGTCTGGGCCACCTGGCGCACTTTCTCGGCCTCGTGCAGCAGCTCGCGGCTGCTGCCGATGATGACGGTGCGGCCCAATTCCGACTGCAGCACTTCGCGCAGCACCAAGTTCTCGCGGGCGATATGGGTCGCCGCCAGCGCCTTGTCGATCATCAGCAGCAGGTAGTCGGGGTCCACCGGCTTGGCGATGAAGTCGTAGGCGCCCTCCTTGATGGCCTCCACCGCTTTTTCGATCGAACCGTAGGCGGTGAGGATGATGAACGGCAGCTGCAGGCCGCGGACTTTTTTCAAAAACCCCAGCCCATCCATGTCGGGGAGCTGCAGGTCGGAGACGATCATGCCATAGTCGTTCTTTTTCAGCAGCGCCAGCCCCGTGCTGACGTCGGGGGCGGCGTCGACGGCGTATCCCTTCTCGGCGATGATGCTGGCGAGCATCTCGCGCATGGAGGCGTTGTCTTCGACGAGCAGGATCTTGACCATGGCCCCATTATCGGCCATCCACGCCGCTTTTGTCAAATCCTGGCCGCGCCGCCCGGGGAGCCCGTACCCGCCCCGGCGGCTTGACACGCGGGCGGTTTTAGGTTACGTTAGGCCCATGGAGAAGAAAATGAAAGAATTCAAGGGGCAGTTGATTTCCAAGGGGTTCAAGGTGGCGATCGTCGTCTCGCGCTTCAACAATTTCATCACCGAAAAGCTGCTGGAGGGAGCGAAGGACGCCCTGATGCGCAGCGGCGCCAAGGAAGAGGAGATCGTCGTGGTCCGCGTCCCGGGCGCCTTCGAGATCCCGCTGGTGGCCAAGCGCCTGCTGCTGGCCAAGAAGTACCACGCCGTGGTCTGCCTGGCGGCGATCATCCGCGGCGAGACGCCCCATTTCGACTTCATCGCTTCGGAAGTGAGCAAGGGCATCGCCCAGCTGAACCTTGAATTCGCCCAGCCGGTGACCTACGGCGTCATCACCGCCGACAACACCGACCAGGCGATCGAAAGGGCCGGCAACAAGATGGGCAACAAGGGCTTCCAGGCCGCCCAGACGGCCATCGAGCTGCTCAATCTCTTCACTGATGCCAAGATCTGATGTTCCGCATCAAGTACAGCCGCGAGATCGCCTTAAAGATCCTCTACGAGCTTGACGCCCTGAAAACCGACGCCGCCCAGGCCGGGTCGGTCATTGACGAATATTTCAGCGCCTTCCGCGGCCCCAACCCAGACGAGGAGGAGTTCATCCGCCGCCTGGTGCAGACGGTCATGGACAAAAAGAAGGAGATCGACGCCGCCATTTCCGAGAACCTGATCGGCTGGAAGCTGAACCGCCTGGCGCTGATCGACCGCAACCTGCTGCGCATGGGCATCGCCGAGTCCGGCTTCAATTCGGAAAAGCCGATCATCATCGACGATGTCCTGCGCATCGCCAAGAAATACAGCGATGCCGAGTCCTACAAGCTGATCAACGCCATACTGGACAAGGTGATCCCGTGAAGGCCCTGCTGCTTTTCTTCTATGCCTGGGCCTCCCTGAGCCAGGAGAGCAGCCTCGAGCTGTTCGTCGCCTGCCGTGCCCCGGAAGTCTTCAGCGATTACCGCAACACCAATTTCAAGCAGGAGGTCTTCGCGGCGCCCGGCGGGCTGAACGTGAAGATCAAGAGCCGCAGCCTCAGCCTGCGCAACCTGAACCACCGCATCGGCGCGGTGGAGAGCTACCTGGCCGTTCAGGCTCCGGAAATACGGGTCGCGTTTGACCAGGTGAGCCAGCAGGCGCTTTCGCTGGCCGATTATCTGCGCAACATATCCATGTTCCTGACGAACCGCATCGAATATACCGAGGCCGATCTGCCCCAGGAAGCGGCGGCGGTGCTGGCCCAGAAGAAGGGGCACTGCATCGGCTATGCCAATGTCGCCCAGGCCCTGCTGGCCTGCATCGGCATCGCCAGCCGCCCGGTCAACGGCTTTTTCCTGCGCGAGCAGGGCGGCCGGGTCGAGCCGGTGCCGCACCGCTGGCTGGAGATCTTTCTTCCCGGCGAGCGCCGTGTTTTCTACGACCCGCAGTACCAGGATTTTTCCTCGCGCTACCTGGTCACCAACCTGGGGGTATCCCTGGAGAACATCGAGCGCTTCGCCGGCGTCGTGGTCAGGAAAAACAAGAAAATCCTTGATGAATGAGGTAGCCGCATGGAAGAACAGTTCTCCGTCCGCCTGGAAAAACTGAAGAAACTCGCCGATCTCGGGGTCACCGCCTATCCCTACCGCTTCGACAGCACGCACAGCTTCGCCGCGGTCATCGCCGCCTACAAGGAACAGGACGCCGAGGCGCTGAAGCAGGCTGATGCCAGCGTGAGCTGCGCCGGGCGCATCGTGGCCATCCGCAGCATGGGCAAAAGCGTCTTCATGCACCTGTTCGACGGCGAAGAAAGGCTGCAGGTCTACATCCGCAAGGATATGGTCAGCGAGAGGGATTTCGCCGTCAACGACCTGCTCGATATCGGCGACATCATCGGCGTGGCGGGCCCCGTGTTCAAGACCCGCACCGGCGAGCTGTCCGTGCAGGTCAAGCAGCTGACCTTCCTGGCCAAGTCGTTCCATCCACTGCCGGAAAAATGGCACGGCCTGCAGGACAAGGAGCTGCGCTTCCGCCAGCGCTACCTGGACCTGATCGTCAATTCCGAGGCCAAGGACATCTTCCGCAAGCGCTCGCGGCTCATCCAGTCCCTGCGCCGCTTTTTCCTCGACCGGGGCTACATCGAGGTGGAGACGCCGATGATGCACTCCATCCCCGGCGGGGCGTCGGCCCGCCCCTTCGTCACCCATCATAACGCCCTGGATATCGACCTGTACCTGCGCGTCGCCCAGGAGCTGTACCTGAAGCGGCTGCTGGTCGGAGGCATGGAGAAGGTCTTCGAGATCAACCGTAATTTCCGCAACGAGGGCATCTCGCTGATGCACAACCCCGAGTTCACCATGGTCGAGTTCTACGAACTCTACCGTGATTTCAACGACTACATGGACCTGAGCGAACAGCTGCTGCTGGAGCTGGGACGCGAGCTGCTCAGCGACAACGTCCTGCGCTGGCAGGACAAGCAGATCCCCCTGGCGGCGCCCTTCAAGAGGGTGAAATTCATGGAGGCCATCGCCGGGAAATCGGGCCTGGTGGTTGAGCAGCTCTGGGACGAAGCCGCGGTCATGGCCCATATCCGGGCCCATTTCCCCACCGAGCCGCCCCCGCCGACCTATGGCAAGATGCTCGAGCTGCTCTTCGACCGTTACGTGGAAGAGTCCCTGGTCGAACCTACTTTCGTGACCTATTATCCCAAGGCGATCTCGCCGCTGTCCAAGGCCTCGCGCCTGGACGGGCGGGAGACCGAGCGCTTCGAGCTGTTCATCGCCGGCATGGAGATCGCCAACGGCTTCTCGGAGCTGAACGACCCCCTGGAGCAGCGCCGGCGCTTCGAGGCGCAGGTGCACGACCGCGAACTGGGCGACGACGAGGCCCAGCGGATCGACAACGGCTTCCTGCAGGCGCTGGAGTACGGCATGGCGCCGGCGGCGGGGGAGGGCATCGGCATCGACCGGCTGGTCATGCTGTTCACCGGCGCCGCCTCGATCAAGGAGGTCATCCTCTTCCCCCTGCTGAGGCCGCGGGAATGAAGTTCGCCTGGTTCATCGCCCGGCGCTACCTGACCAAGGGCCGGAAAAACTCGTTCATCTCCATCATCTCCCTGGTGTCCATCCTGGGCATCGCCATCGGCGTGGCCGCCCTGATCATCGCCCTCTCCCTGATCAACGGCTTTCAGGGCGACATCCGCGACCGCATCCTGAGCTCCTCGGCGCACATCATGATCACCGACCGCTTCAGCGAGGGGTTCGCCGGCCACGGCGATGTAACCCGCGGCCTGCAAGAGAAGTTCCCGGACGTGAAGTCGATGATACCGGTGGTCTACGGCACCGTCCTGGTCAAGGGCGGCGCGCGCGAGGTCGCCGGGGCCGTTTTCCGCGGTTTGGACCTGGGCCGGAATGAGCTGGAGCCCTGGCTGCAGCAGCTCGATTTCGGCCGGCTGCCGGCCAACGACCACGAGCTGCTGCTGGGCAGGGAAATGGCCATGAAGCTGGGGTTGTTCGCCGGCGACAGCTGCCTGGTCATCACCCCGCAGACGGCGCTTTCGCCCATGGGCATCATGCCGCGCTTCCGCAAATTCCGCATCTCGGGCATTTTTCGCTCCGGGCTGTACGAGTTCGACAGCGGCACGGCCATCGCCGGCCTGGGCGCCGCTCAGAAGCTGTTCGCGCTCAAGGACAAGGTCAGCTACCTGCAGGTCAACCTGCATGACATCTTCAGCGCCGAGAAGGTCGCCGCCGCCATGCGCCGGCAGCTCGGGGCGCGCTACGCCGTGATCACCTGGAAGGAGCTCAACCAGTCCCTGTACTCGGCGCTGGAACTGGAGAAAACCGTGCTCTTCTTCACCCTGGCGCTGATCATCGTCGTGGCCTCCCTGAACATCGTGGCCGGGCTGATCCTGCTGGTCATCCAGAAGATGAAGGACATCGGCATCCTCCTCTCCTACGGCGCCAGCGCCGCCCAGATCCGCCGCATCTTCTTCCTGCAGGGCGTCGTCATCGGCGTGCTGGGCACGGCCCTGGGGGTCGCCCTGGGGCTGGGATTCTGCATGCTGGCCAACCGCTACGAGCTGATCAAGGTCCCGGCCGAGATCTACCAGGTCAGCTTCGTCCCCTTCCGCATCGGGCTGCTGGACTTGGGGGCGGTGGTCGTCGTGAGCCTGCTGATCAGCTTCGGCGCCACCCTGATCCCTTCGCGCAAGGCGGCTTCCGTTTCGGTCGTCGACGCGGTCAAGTACGAATAGAGCGAACGGAAACCAGGAGCCGGCGCTTGTTTACGGGTAGAAGTGTGGAAGGGTTGACGGGTTAACAGCCTTTGATCGAACTTTGCCTGAACCCTTCAATGCTTGCACTCTTTTACTCTTCAACTTCTTTGTTTGGGTCATTGGTTCATTGGTGCTCGGAATTTAAGTCCTACTTGTTCTCTTTTTCTTTTTCCTTACCGTCAGCCGTGTGCCGTCTGCCGTACGCCGAGTTCCTTTTTCTTGCCGTCTGTCCTGATTCTACTCCCGGCCGCCGGCTAAAAAGAAAATAATTAAAAAAATCACAATGCGGTTGAAATTATATAAAATTATTTTATTTTTGTTTATAATTCATTTATATGAAAAATAATGGAGGGCTGGCATGAAGCGACGACTGGCACTGATGGGCGCATTCGGATGTCTGGTGCTGACGGCGGCAGCGGGATACGCGCAAACCGCGCCGGCCATGGACTGGAAGGGGCTGGAGGAAGCCTGGAACGCCTACTACCTATCTCCCAGCGAGGAAGGCGCCCAGAAAATGCTGGACCTGCTGCCTCTCAGCGAAAAGATCATGGACATCAAGGATGGTTTCCTGGTCATCAACTCCATTAATGATCATCTGGGAGTGCTGGAAGGAGAAATGTATTCCGGCAATCCCGTTGCCGTCAGGCTGGGCTTCCGGCTGTTCACTGTCTCCTACGGGGCTTTTGAAGTCGCCTTGAACAAGATCCTCGGCAGCCTGATCGCGTTCAACCCCAAGATGTTCCTAGAGGAATTGCAGTCCCAGCGCGGCCTTTTCCCTTCGCTCGACCCGATATTGGGCAGCTACCTGCGCGACATCCCCAACGACGAGGTCGCCCGGGAGCTGGAGCGCAACCTGCGCATCAAGGCCCTGGAGTCGGTCCTTGAAAAGCCGCTGAAGGCGATCCGCAACGAGTGCATCAAGATCCTGAAGAAACTCTGACCTGAACTCGGCATACGGGATACGATTTACGGCGTACGGCAACAACATTTTTCCGAACTAGCTCTAATTAGGGCTTTTCTTTAGACCGCATTCCAGTTCCCTGTGGATCACTTTTTAGTGCCTTGCCGTATGCCGTCTGCCGTCTGCCGAAAGATAAGCGTTCTGCCCATTTCTCTTGACATTGCCGGCGATTTGTATAAACTGAAAACTTGAATTCCCCGCCAAGGAGCAACCGATGCAGATCAAGATCGCTTCGCGCCACCTCAACGGCCTGGTGGTCCTGGAACCGGAAGTGTTCGAGGACGAGCGCGGTTTTTTTACTGAAGTGTACCGCGCCGACCAGTTCCAGGACCTGGGGCTGCCGGTCGATTTCGTCCAGGACAACCACTCCCGCTCGCAGCAGGGAGTGCTGCGCGGACTCCACTTTCAGTGGCAGCCGCCCATGGGCAAGCTGATGCGCGTGACCCTGGGCAGCGCCTTCCTCGTGGCCGTTGATATCCGCAAAGGCTCGCCCACGCTGGGACAGTGGTTCGGCATCGAGGCCTCGGCCAAGAACAAGAAGCAGGTCTACGCGCCGGCCGGGTTCGCCCGCGGCTTCTGCGTCCTCTCCGAAATGGCCGAGATCCAGTACAAGTGCACCGGGATATACAACAGCAAGGCCGAGTCGGGCATCCTGTGGAACGATCCCGCCCTGGGCATCCTCTGGCCGCTGAAAAACCCGGTGCTGTCCGAGAAGGACGGCCGGGCCCGCACCCTGGCGCAGTGGCTGGACAGCCCGGAATCCGACCACTTCATCTATCGACCCTGAAAGGAGACCCGCATGAAGATCTTAATCGCCGGCGGCGCCGGCTACATCGGCTCGGTCCTCATCCCCAAGCTGCTCGAGCGGGGATACGAGGTCAGCGTCATCGACCTTTTCTGGTTCGGCAACCACCTGCCCAAGGAAGTGCAGATCGTGCATAAGGACATATTCGACCTGCAGCCGGCCGACGTGCGCGGCTTCGACCAGGTGATCTTCCTGGGCGGCCTTTCCAACGACCCCATGGCCGAGTTTTCCCCCAGCAAGAACTTCATCTACAACGCCGCCGCCCCCGCTTTCCTGGGCTACGTGGCCAAGGGCGCCGGCGCCCGGCGCTTCATCTATGCCGGCTCCTGCTCGGTCTACGGCTACACGGTCAACGAGCTGTACGACGAGACACAGCCCGCCGTCTCCAACTACCCCTACGGCATCTCCAAGCTGCAGGGCGAGCAGGCGGTCATGCAGATGCAGGACAAGAACTTCTCGGTGATCGCCTTCCGCCAGGGGACGGTCAGCGGCTACAGCCCGCGCATGCGCCTCGACCTGGTGGTCAACACCATGTTCAAGTCGGCCGTGGCCGACAAGGTGATCACGGTGAACAACCCGGCCATCTGGCGCCCGATCCTCAGCATCCAGGACGCGGCCAGCGCCTACATCCGCGCCATCGAGGCCAACGACGGCATCTCGGGCATTTTCAACGTCGCCTCGGGCAACTACACGGTGGGCGAGCTGGGCGACCTGGTCAAGTCCGGCCTCAAGGCCCACCTCAAGGTCGACGTGCAGTTGAAGATCAACCACGTCCAGGATTTCCGCAACTACAAGGTCAGCATCGACAAGGCGCGCAAGGTGCTCAGCTTCCATCCCAAGCACGATGTGGAGTCGATCATCAAGGACCTGGTGGACAACCTGCCCAAGTTCAAGGACTTCGAGAATCCCGCCTATTACAACATCCAGGTGTTCAAGGCCCTGGAAAAAAAGGCCTGAAGCGCCGGTGACCGCCGCCATGAAGATCGCCGTGATCGGGGCCGATGGCCAGCTGGGTTCGGACATCGTCGCCGCCTGCCGGGCCGACGGCCGGGAGGTCGTGGCCCTGACCCTCAGCCAGGTGGATATCACCGAC
>JBGSPO010000103.1:0-8726 GCA_041738575.1 Candidatus Aminicenantia bacterium | reverse complement strand
GGGAAAGAGCTCGCGCAGCCTGGCGGCGCGGGCCAGGTCGGGAGCCGGGTAATCGTTGAAGTGGCTGCGGCAGCGCCGGGCGATGGCCAGGCGCTCCTCGGTGCGGTCGCTGTCGACCGTGTCGCCGGGTGCCAGGCGGGCGTATAGCACCGAGCCGGAAACGGTGAGCTGGCGCGCCAGGAACTCGTCGAGAAGCGAGAGGCCGGCGATGGATTTGAGCCTGAGTCGGGCCGCGGCGCCCTCATCCCGCAGCCGGTTGGCGCCGCTGACCATGATCTCGCGGGCGCCCTGCTCGGGGAGGAAGAGATGGGCTTCGGCCCTGGCGCTCACCAGCACCAGCACCGCCCCGCTGTCATCGACCCCGGTGAGGTAGTACAAGTCGTTGTCCTGGCGGAAGCGGGAGCCGGGCGGCGCCGTGGTTTCTCCGAAAAGGACGATCAGTCCGTCAGCGGCGGTCTTCATCAGCCGCGCGCGACGTTGGGCGCATTCGTCGGGCGCGAAGGGGGAGGAGGACGCGGGGAAGAGCAGGCCGGGGGCCAGGCCGAGGATGAACAGCAGCAGGAATACCGCCGCGGTCCGCTGTCTCATGATGCGCTTCCAGGCGTTGGCTTTTTGGCCCGGCGCATTGTCCAGCGCAAGAAGCTGAGCAGGCTGCCGCCGCTGGCCATGCCCAGGACATAGGCGCCGACCACGACCAGGGCGATGGGCAGCGTGACGCTCCAGTCGAAGAACGAAACGGTGATCGCCTGCATATTCTGCAGCGCGAACAGGATGGTCACGCAGGCAAGAACGAGAAGCACGAACAGGTAAAAAAATCTCATGGTCCCTCCACTGTCGATGTCATGATTATGGCGGAGGATCGAGAATATTTCAAGCCGGTATGGGTTAGTAAAAAAAACCTGTTTCGCTGTCCGGGCGATTGCCCCATCAACTCATCTGTCCTGAACCAAGAAGTAGATGGGTAGAAGGGTAAATGAGTAGATGGGTTAAGAAAGATGAAGGAGATCGCTGTCCGGGCTTTTGCCCCATTTACTCATCTACTCATTAACGAGTGCCCGCCTATTCGTAGGGGTCATTGGTGCTATTGATTTGGAATTAGTTTTCGGCCTGTCGCTTGTTGCTGTATTTTGACTATTTATCTACGTCCCAGTCGGCGATCATTTCCAGCCGCAATTGCACCCGGCCGTCGGCCTGCCAGCTTTCCGAGGAGTTGTAGTCCCACTTCAGGTACTCGGAGCCGCCGCCGCTCTCGATGGTGATCAGGAAGCGGTTGTCAAGGTGGCCGAAGTACATGGCCTGGTCGCGCGGCGAGTCCTGGTCGCCGCCGCTGGGGTCGACCGGCACCCAGCCGCTGTTGGGCAGGTAGACCTCCACCCAGCGATGGTAGACGAAGTCGAAACTGGCATCCTCGCCGCGTACGACCACCGCGCCGGCATAGCGCGCCGGCAGCCCGGCGGCTCGGCACATGGCGATGTAGATGAAGGCATATTCGGAGCAGGAACCCGTGCCGCGCTGCAGCACCGTGGGCGCGATGTCCCAGCCGCCGATGCGCTTGTAGACCATCTTCAGCCTCAGGTAGTCGAAGATGTTGCGGGCGATCCAGTAGGGGTTGTCCGTGCCGGCCACGGCTTCCCTGACGGCGTCCTGGATGACCGGGTCCTTGAGGCGGTACTTGTCGTCGTCGGCCAGGAAGCGGTTGCGGATGTCGGCGGGGATGTCCTTCAGCGAACCCGCCTTCTCGGGGAAAAGGTGGTACATCACATCGTAGATCTTCGCCTTGACCCGCATGCGGGTGACGGAGCGCTCCCCGGGCTTCAGGAAGGCCTTCTTGAAGCGCGCGACCTCCTGGCCCCAGCGGTCGGTCAGCCTGCCGTCCGGGGGCTGCGGAAAGTTGATGGCCTTGATCTCCTGGGTGGAGCGCTCCTTGGGCAGGGCCAGGTAGACATCGAGGCCGGTCACGGTGCCCGGGCCGAAGTTGATCACGTCGTGGGTGAACGTGACCAAGGCGTTGCGCTCCCTGGAACGCGTGTAGGCCCCATCAACGAAGACGGCGACCTGGGCGATCTCGTCCTGCTGGTAATCGGAGACCCAGAGGAAATTCTGCGCCCAGGTTAGCCCCCAGGGATAAGGGCCGGGTGAGGGGAGGATCATGAGGACGCGCCCGGCAACGGGCTCGAGGCGATACAGCTCGTCGCGGGAACGGTCGGCCAGCCAGAGGCAGCTGCCGTCCCAAGCCAGGCCGCAGGGATCGCCGGCTGGGGCCTTCAGCGTCTTGATCGTCGTCCCGTCGTCGGGGCTGACCTGGTACAGCTCGTTGGCGCCGCCGTCGGAGACCCAGAGGTAGGCGCCGTCCCAGGCCAATCCCTGCGGGTCGGCGCCGGGCGCCAGGATCATCTTGAGGATGCGGCCCGATCCCGGGTCGACCTGGTAGATCTTGCCGCTGTAAGCTTCGGCGGCGGTGTTGGTGAAGTCCATGTCGGCGACCCAGAGGTTCCTGCCGTCCCAGGCCAGGGCGGTGCAGAAGTAGCCGGGGGCGTCAAAAGTCGCCAGCACACTGCCGTCGGCCGGGTCGATGCGGTAGAGTTTGTCGCTATCGCGGTCCACGGTCCAGAAGGCCATGCCGTCGAAGGCCAGCCCGGTGCCGAAAGACGAGGGGGCGGCGAAGCGCCTGACGACGCTGCCGGGGCCGGCCAGCAGGAATGTTGACATGATCAGGGTGATGATCGCGAAAAACATGAGTTTTTTCATCGCGGGCCTCCTAGAGCTCGATTTTATTTTGGATGGCGGGGTTTGTCAATCAGAAGCAGCGAACGATGGCTCCATGCAAGTTCGATGTTCGACGTTCGAATTTCGAAGTTTAAGAAAACAGCGGGAACTTTATGATAAAAACAGCAATGGTTCGAACTCTTTGCTGCTTATTCTTGTCTCTTCAACATCGAACCTCGAACTTCGAACCTTCATTTCTTCTATCTTAGTGATTCCAGCGCCTTGATCAATGCCACCACGTACTCGTTGGTCGGGGTGGGGATGCCGTGCTTTTTCCCCGTGGCGGCGATGGCGCCGTTGATGAAGTCGATCTCGGAGGGCCGGCCGCGGCGGAAGTCCTGGAGCATAGAGGTGATGTTGTCGGAGGTGACGAAGCGGTTGACAAAGGCGGCGTTGACCCTGAGGGGCACGCCCTCGGCCGCGGCCACGGCGCAGCCCTCGGCCAGGATCGGCGCCTTGAGGGGGTCGAAGCGCTCCTCGGCGACCCGGCGGTTGTTCCCCTGCAGCAGGACTGAAAGGGGGTTGATCACCGAGTTGACCAGCAGCTTGGTCCAGAGGTCCTTGCGGATGTCCCGGCTCGCTTCTACCTTGACCGGCAGGCCGGCGAGCAGGGCGCAGAACGGCGTCGCGGCGAATGCGGGCTCGACGCGAATGCTACCGCCGAAGCAACGAACTTCGCCGGGGGCGATGAAGGTCACGCCCATGGCCACGATGCCGATGTAGACGTTCTCCGGGCGCGCCGGTGAGCCGTGCAGCGCCTCCAGGGCGAGATCCCTGATGCCGTGGCCGTTCTGCAGCAGCAGGAGCGCTGTTGTCGGCCGCAGGAATTTGGCACAGGCCCGCAGTGCCGCCTCCAGGTCTCCGGCCTTGACCGTGACAACCAGCAGGGTGTCGTCGAGAGCAAGATCGACCTTCTCCCGTGCTTCGAGGCGGACCGGCTGCGTGAACATGCCGTGGACCTTCAATCCGTGTTCGCGAATGGCCCGAACGTGCTCGCGCCGGCCGACCAGGATAGTTTCCTGGCCCTGTTTTTGCGCCAGCGCCGCTGAAAGCACCGAACCGATGGCGCCGCCGCCGAGGATCACCACGCGCTTGTTCGCTTTGCCTTCCATGGGGAAGTTATAGCAGAACCGGTGAGGACGAGCAAGCCAGCGTAATAACAAAGTGTCAGTGTAAGTTTCAGCCCTGATGGCCCTCGCTGAGGGGTTGTCAGCAAAGCCCTGGAAAGTGTTAGTGTCGAGCTTGGTAATAAACCGAGATAAATCTAAGTGTTAGTGTTAGTAACAGCCATTTTTCCGGCTAAATATTTCGATATATTGCTCGCTACTAACACTAACACTGACACTTTTAGTTCGCCTGAGCGTCTTGTTGTCACTGTCACTCGCATAATGCTAAAATGATCTCCAGGAGATGCTCATGCGCCGGATCGTATTGTTGCTGGTCATTGCCCTGCTGTTCTCTTGGTCCTGCCGCCGGGAAGAAGAGCTGACGCTCCTGGAGCGTCTGGAACGTATCCCAGGCGTCACGGCGACGGCCATCACTCCGCCCTCCGGCTTTGCCCAGGCGTTCCAGGTCGACCTCGCCCAGGATATCGACCACGGCAACCCGGCCAGAGGCACTTTCCCGCAGCGCTTCTACCTCTCCTATCGCGACGAGGCTGCGCCGACCGTCTTTTATACTTCCGGGTACGGGATCTCCCGCAACTACGAGAGCGAGCCGGCGGTCCTGCTGCAGGCCAACCAGGTGCTCATGGCGCACCGCTATTTCCCCGACGCCGTTCCTTCGGCGACTGATTGGAGCTTCCTCTCCATCGCCCAGGCGGCCGCCGACCAGCACGAGGTGCGCTCGCGGCTGGCGGAGGTCCTTCCAGGCAAGTGGCTGAGCAGCGGCGCCAGCAAGGGGGGCATGACCGCCCTCTATTATCGTTATCATTACCCGGCTGATGTCGCTGCCACCGTGGCTTACGTGGCGCCGATCATGGAGCGCACCGAGGACCCGCGCTTCGCCGCATTCCTGCAAGCCGTGGGGACAACGGCGTGCCGCGAGAAGATTCGCCTGTTCCAGCGCGAAGTGCTGGAGCGCCGGGCGGCCATGCTCGCCCTGGCGCGCGCGCACGCCCTGCAGAAGGGATATGCCTTCACCGTCATCCGCGAGGCCGAGGCTTTCGAATACGCCGTCCTCGAGTACCCCTTCGCCTTCTGGCAGTACGGCAGCGGCGACTGCGGCCCCGTCCCCGGCGAGAACGCCTCGGACCAGGAACTGTTCGACCACCTGGTCGCCGTCTCGCCGCTCTCTTTTTACGCCGATGCCGGCTATGGCTACTACCGCCCCCTGTTCTATCAGGCGTACACCGAGATCGGCTACTGCACGTTTATGTTCGAGCATCTCGGCGCCCTTCTCCAGGAAGTCCCCGCACCCTCCTACCGCGCTTTCGCCCCGCGCGGGGCGGACATGGTCTTCCGCCCCGAAGTGATGCAGGCGGTCGTCCCCTGGCTGCGGAACCAGGGCGAACGGATCATCTATATCTACGGTGCGCTGGACCCCTGGACGGCGGCGGCGCTTGGCCCGGCGCCCGGCCTCGACGCCTTGCAGGTAATCCAGCCCGGTGCCAACCATGGAGTTAAAATCAAGGACCTTGATCAGAAAGGCGCCGTGATCGCCGCCCTGGAGCGCTGGCTGCAGATTGACATCGACGAGACCCGGCTGGCAAGTGTTGCCGTCGATGAAGGCAGAGAAAGATTTTAATAATCGGCGTACGGTACACGGCAGATGGTAGATGGCAAGAATAATCAAGCACCATAGATGAAGTCCTCTCAAAGCCGGAGCGCTTGAAAGGTAAAAGGAAAAGTAAAAAGGACAAAGTAAGAATGCCACTGCAATGGCTCGTTTCTTAACTTTTACCTTTTACCTTTTTCCATTTACCTTTAAAGATATCGCTCATGAATAAAGGAATTAGTGATTTGGAATTTTCTTATCGGTCCGGCATCAGCACTTCTCCGTCGATCGTTATCCCCAGGTCCTCCGCTGCGACCTCCTCCTCGACCTCGGCTCCCTTGAGCAGCAGCCTGGCCGGGCCGGTAAGTATCACGTCCGGGAGCAGCGAATCGTGGTCGAGCTGGCTGATCCAGCCCCGGGCCAGCATCTTGCGCGAGACGTCGGCGTAATAACGCTGCAGCCATGGCCGCAGGTGCTGGTCGTCGCCGAACAAGGCCATGAAGCGTTTGGGCCGCGGGATGATCGCGGCCATGAACACCGCCTCGGCCAGGGTCAGTTCCTCGACGTCCTTGGCGAAGTAGAAGCGCGCCGCCTCCTGGGCGCCGTAGACGTCGGGCCCCCATTCGATGATATTCAGGTAGGTCTCCAGCATGCGCTCCTTGCTCACCAGGCGGTTGGCTTCGATGAGCCAGGTGATGAGCAGCTCCTCCAGCTTGCGGGCGATGGTCTTGTGGCGGCGCAGGTAGAGGTTCTTGACCAGCTGCATGGAGATGGTACTGGCGCCGCGCACGAAGCGCCCGGCGCGCAGGTTGACGACGATCGAGTTCTTGAAGGGCTCGAGCAGGAAGCCGCCGTGGCTGAAGAAGGCCCCGTCCTCGGAGATCATCACCGAGTGCTTGAGGAAGGAGGGGATGCGCTCGAGTGAGCGGAAGGAAGCGTTCTCGGGCCCAACGATAAAAGAACGCGCCGGGCGGTCCTTTTCATAGGCCGTGTAGAGGAAGGGGACGGCGAAGTGGCGCAGGTTGGCGTTGCCGAAGCGGCGGATGCGGAAGCCGCTCTTCTCCAGGCCCACGTCGAGCTCGAGTTCCCCGGGGCGGGAGAGGTCGATGGAGAAGTCAAAGTGGAAGAAGAGCTCGCCGCTGGTGCGGATGCCCGCCAGGCGCGTGAACAGTCCGGCAGGCAGCGAGGTAAAGAGGTCGTCGGCGGCGAAGCGGGTCTCCGGGACCTCCAGCTCAATCTTCCGGGTCGGATGGGCGACAAGCTTCAAGGTCGGCCGGAAGGTCATGCGGTTGAAGGAGACGCGGCTGGGCGGGGCCAGCTCGACGAAATCCGGGCCGACGCGCAGCGTGAAGTCGACGGCGGCATTGTCCAGGAGGACGTCGTCGGCGGCGATGCGCGGCTGGTTCAATGCCAGGCCGGCAATGGCCAGCGACCCTTCCAGGCGCAGCACGCGGTCCCTGCGGCCGTGGCTCTGCAGGCTGACGTCCAGCGTGTCGAAGCCGAACTTCAGCCCCCATTGGCGCTCGAGGTACGGCACGGCCGACAAGGCGCCGGCGCCGTTCGGCTTCAGATGGAGGTCGAAGCGCTTGGTTTTGCGATCAACGCCGCCGGACAGCGCGCAGGACCATTTTTTCCCCTGGTCGAACACTTCGAGCGTCGTGGTGAACGCCGGGCCGCCGACGGCCAGGCGGGGGATGTACAGGGCCTGGCGGACGTCGGCGAAAGCGCTGTGGATGAAGATGCGCTCGATGACCATGCTGTCGGGGATGCGGTTGAAATAAAGATCGAGGAGGCGGGCGACCCCGGCCCCGTAGTCGGGAGCCTGATTTCCGGCGGCGGTTTTTATTGCCGGGCTTATCGTTCCAGCTGGAGACAGAGCGGCTGGCCGGGCCGGGGCCTTGGCGGCGTCAATGACTGGCGCACGGCCCAGGTCGATGCGCAGGTCGATCAGCTCCAGGTTCTTGAGCCGCACGTTGCCGAGGAACAGCCTCCAGAAGGAAGCCGTGACCGAAAGCTTGCCCAGCTCGACGGTGTCGCCAGCGGAGCGCAGGCGCACCCGCTCCAGCTCGACCCCGGCCAGGCCGCGGAAGCGCGCCGCCCCGACCGCGATCTCGGTTCCCGGGTTGCTTTCGGCGAAGGAGCGGACCTTCGTGTCCAGGATGCTGCGCAGGGCGGCATTGCGGAAGGCAAGGAATGCCAGGCCCAGGAAGATGATGATGCCCAGCGCGGCCATGCCCAAGATCTTGAGGACCTTGCGCGTCCGTCTTTCGGCCAGGAAGCGCCCCAGCGCCGTGAGCGGCTGCTTAACGGCGGCCCACCACCTCGCGAGAGTGGGAAATGCCGGAGTCGCCTTGGCCAGCGCCGCGGCGCTGAGCTCCCGGAGATGCTTCAGGATATCGGCTGCCTTGGGAATGATTCCGCCTCCTTGAGTCAGATGATTTTAATACATTCAAAGTGAAAATGGAACATATGCCCATACGAAGAAGCGGGCACTCGTTAATGAGTAGATGAGTTGATGGGGCAGCGGCCCTGGCAGCGAGCTCTCCTTTGTTTTTCTTAACCCATCTACCCATTTACCTTTCTATCGATCAAAGAGGCGGGCACTCGCTAATGAGTAGATGAGTTGATGGGGCAGCGGCCCTGACAGCGATCTCCTTCATCTTTCTTAACCCATCTACCCATTTTCCGTTCTACCCATCTACTTCTTTGTTATTGGCACTGGCTGCAAAATATGGCTTTTTTTCTAACCCTTTTACCCTTCAACTCTTTAACCCTTTTACTTTTTGGTCCAGGACAATATGTTATAATATTCCAAATGATCCTATTCGAACTTAACGGTCAACGCGTCGAGTACGCCGGCGAAGAAAATCGCTCCCTGCTGGATTTCCTGCGCCTGGATATGGGCATCGTTTCGGTCAAGGACGGCTGCTCCGGGCAGGGGGCGTGCGGAGCCTGCCTGGTCGAGCTGAACGGCCGCCCGGCCCTCTCCTGCGTCACCCGGATGAAGAAGGTCGCCGGTGGCCAGGTCGTGACCCTGGAGGGGCTGCCCGAACCCCTGCTGCGCACCCTGGGCCAGGCCTTCGTCGAGAAAGGCGCCGTGCAATGCGGCTTCTGTTCCCCCGGCTTCCTGATGCGCACCAAGATCCTGCTGCAGGAGAACCCCGCCCCGGGCCGCCGGCAGATCCTGGACGCCCTCAAGCTTAACCTGTGCCGCTGCACCGGCTACATCCGCATCGTTGAGGCCA
>JBGSPO010000100.1:0-10461 GCA_041738575.1 Candidatus Aminicenantia bacterium | reverse complement strand
GCCTCGAGCGCCTGGCCGGCCGCCCCCCGGTCATCATCGACGGCGGCCACAACCGCGCCGGCATCCGCGTCCTGGTGGATTACCTGCGCGAGGAGAACATCCGCGGCTTCACGCTGCTGTTCGGGGTCCTGCGCGACAAGCAGTATCCGGCCATGGCCCGCCTGCTGGCGCCCCTGGCATCCCGCGTCATCCTGAGCCTTCCCGATTCGCCGCGGGCGCTGCCGCCCGAGGAGCTGGCGCGGTTTTTCCCCGGGAAGAAATGCCTCATCGAGCGCGATTATTCCCGCGCCCTGGCGGTTGCAAAAAAATTCAAAAGAACTATAATAGTGTGCGGTTCCCTTTACCTGGTAGGCGGGATAAGGGCCGTGGCACTTGGAGGGAAAAAAGGATGGAAGCGAAAAAATTCCGGGAGATCGAAGGACTCTATAAAGACCTGAAGGAGCGCCAGGCCGCGGGCGAAGTCTCCGCCGAGGACATGAAATCCGAGCTGAAGAAAATGATGCTCCGCGACGAGGAGAACCGCTTCTGGATGCTGGGCGGCAAGACCGGAGGCTGGTACATGTACGACGGCAGCGCCTGGAACCCCACCGACCCCTACGAGCACGAGGCCACGCCCCTGGTCCTGCAGGCTGAAACGGCGGTCATGGACAAGGCCCGGCCCATGGCCCAGGGCGAAGCCCAGCGCCTGGAAGAAAAGCCGGAAACGCTTTGCCGCTTCTGCCATTCGCGCATGGACGAGCACGACGCGTATTGCCGATTTTGCGGCGCCAGCCCCAAGGCGGGAGCGGCGAAGCCGGAGCGGCGCCCGGCCGGGGACGAGATCCAGATCCGCGCGGTGCGCGTCTTCTCGCTGGTCATCTTTCTCGGCGGCCTGGGACTGGTCCTGGGGGTGGTCTTCGGCGCTTCGTTCGGCATCTTCCAGATCCTCGGCGACCTGATCTACCAGTTTCCGGTGATGCTCCAGGAGATGCGCGGCAAGTTCCTGGGCGGGCTGTTCTTCGGCGCCCTGGGCGGTATCGCGGGCTTCCTGGCCCTAGCCGTCCTGGGCCTGCTGCTCGGCCTTTTCTTCAACGCCTTGACCTTCGTCTTCAGCGGCTTGCGCTTCAAGATCAAGTCATGACCAGCCCGGAGGGCGGCAGGGGAGTTTGCTAGCCGGAGGAGGCCGCGATGGAGGTGCTGCACAATGTCAATTTTTACAGGCTCTTCGCCGCGATAGCCTTTAACCTGCTGTTCTTTGCGGCGCTCTTTTTCATGTTGAAGAAAAAAGTTAAAATGTAGAGAGAGTATCATAGTTGTATAAAATATACCCAAGACAATTTGAGCCAAAATTAGCCGAAGTTGCTGGAGATTCCAGTCAGAAAAGGGTTTCGGGGAGATTGTCAAAGAATGAATATATGGCATGTGAAATGCTTATTGTATGGAGATGAATATGACAAACAGGCAAAAAGGTTTTTCTGTTGTTGAATTGCTAATCGTGTTGTTGATCGTCGGGCTGGTCTCCGCGATGACGATAAGCTTGAGCTACCGCAACAAAAATCGCTGGGCATTGCGTGGCACGGCCCGGGAGATCACGACGATATTCCACCAAGCCAAGAGCCAGGCTTCACGGGAGAATTCTCCAGTGATGCTGGATTTTCAGAACAATGCATATTCATTGTACATGCGCCGGAACAACGACTGGGTCTTGCAGCGCTCCATGCCGTTCGGATCCAAGGTCACCATGACGAAAGCCCCCGCTGACCCGACAGGCTTTGCCATAAATTCAAGCGGTTTTCTCATCAATCCCGATACCATGAGCATTTGGGGTATGCAGACACTCACCCTGCAGGCGCCGCATGGGGCACAGACCGACGAGATCGTGCTCACAATCTATCCATATGGAGGTCTCCGTGTCCGACATCAATTCAAGTAATTCCCGGGGATTCACGCTGGTTGAGGTGCTGATTTCCATCGTACTATTGGCGTTCCTGGCGATCGGCATCCTGGGGATGACCACCGTGACCATCAACAGCAATTCCTTCATTCAGCACCACACCAAGGCCGTACAGTTGGCCGAGAGCGGGCTGGAGGAAATGCGCCGCGTCGATTACGTGAACCAACTGTCCGCCTACAACGGCGTCATCGAGGACTTTGGCTCGATCCCCAATTATCCCGGGTTCCGCCGCGTCTTCACCGTGGACTACGCTGCCGACATCAGCACCCTGACGGTGGCTGTGACCTGGCACTTCAATAGAGCAACCTCCAGTCCCCTGGTCCTGACTTCCCTGCGGGTGGCGCCATGAACGCGCGCATGACGGGACGGCGCGGCTTCACCTTGGTGGAGATGATGATTTCGCTGGGCCTCATGATCTTAGTGATCATCGCCCTGCTCACCATGGTCACCACCACCCAGAATACCACCCTGACCGAGGGGCGCAAGCTGGACATGAACCAGGGGGCGCGCGTGATCGAGCAGATACTCTGCGAGGGTTTTCGCGGCGCCGGCTCCGTGCTGTCGCTGGCCAACACGCCGACGCTGCTCGGCAGCGCCGAGATCCCGTTCAACGGGGTCTACCCCCTGAACAACAGCGGCTACCCCGACGGCGTCATCCTGGCCTCTGGCGACCCCGATGCCCTGACCCGGCTCACGGCGGATTACACGGCCGGCAGCGCGACGCTCAATGTGGTGACGGTCAACCGTGCCGATGGAACCGTGGCCTGGCAGGTGAACGATTGGGGCATGATCCTGCGTCCCAAGGGCTATTATGTCTTTCGCGTCATGGCGACGCCGGCCGCCGGCGATACGGCGCTGACCGTCCGGGACACCCCAGCGTATTACTCCGGGCTGCTCAACACCGCCCATTACAACGACTTGAGCGACGAGCAACTGCTGGGCTATGGGAACGGGACCTACGCCGCCGGCAGCCCGGTGGTGCGCCTGGACTACTTCCACATGTACCTGGTGCGCACCGAAGCCGACAACTCGCTGACCCTCACCCTGACGTCCGACTGCGAAGGCGAAGCGGACATCTTCGGCGCAGGCAAGGCCATAACCGACAACCGCGCCGTCCCCATCCTGCCCAATGTGGAAGACATCCAGATCGAGTACCTGACCCAGGACCCCGTGCCCCTGGTCTGGGCCGGCGGCGACCCCACCTACGAGAATCCCTGCCCAACGGGCAGCGAAACCGGGACCGACTGCAAAAGTTTCTACAACCAGTTCTACACCAAGAACATCGTCACCGCGCGCATCTACGTACTGCTGCGCACCGAAGAGGAGTTGAATAAACGCGCCGGCTCGGGCATCACCTTCAGCAAGCCGCGCATGGGCGACACCGCGGCCGCAATAATTCCGGTGGGGCGCTTCCACTACAATTACATGCAATATGAAGTGTTCATCCGCAATTTCAGCAACGTCTATTAGGAGGGCTTTTGATGACAAAAGGAAATAACCAAGGCTCCACGCTGGTCATGGTGCTGATCGCCGTGCTGATCCTGTCGATGATCGCCATCTCGGCTCTTACCCAGAACAGCAATGAACTCGGCACGGCACGCAACTTCGTCATGGACAAAAACGCTTTCTATGCCGCCGAAGCCGGCCTGGAAGACGGGATCAACCGCATCAAGAACAGCAATATGGATCCCGCCGCCGTGATCTTCAACGATGTATCTTTTGGCAAGATGACCTATTACTCGGGCGAGATCACCGACTCGACGGCACAGGCGGTCACGGCCTTCAAGGGCTTCAAGCCGCCGCCGCCGATCGGCCAGTCGATCGAGATGGGAGGCGAGCTGGGCATGGGTACCGCCGCCTGGAACCTGCATGTCACGGCAGGGAGCGCAGCCGGAACAAAGAACCAAACGCGAAAGCAGCTGCACTCCATTGTCGTGACCATGGTCTCGGAATATTAGTTATTAATAAGGGGGGTACTCCATGAAACGCATGAAAAAAATCGCATTATTGCTGTTCCTGGTCGTCGCCGTCTATGCCGGTCTCCAGGCCTGGAACGACGAAAAACTGTTCACCACCACCGTCGGCGGCGCCGGCAAGTACAACGTCCTTTTCGTCCAGGACTTCTCCGGATCGATGTCGGAAACCCTCTACCACCCCGACTTCGACCCCAATTCCACCACCTATGCCAGCTATTCAACCGTAACGATCCCCAATCTCACCCAGACCAGCTGGTTCATCCGCTGGGGAAAAAACTATACCATCGGCAACAGCAGCAGCCGGGCCCTGATAACCAATTGGAATGCCGGAACCTCCGTTCTGACCCTGAGAACGGGCTATGGCGTTAACACACGGATCAAGGCCAACGACTGGATCCTGCAATACAGGGACTCGGACGGCACAGTCGGAGATGACGCGATCGAATTCAACCTCAACTACCAGATGGTCGCCCAAGTGGACAACGAGACCCATACGGATAGCGGCTCCTATCGCTACACGTACCTGACACTGGATGCCGGCACGATCAAGGGCACGCCGCAAGCTTACAGCAGCGGCTCCACCTACAACTATGTCGGCTACTACAGCGACAGCACCTATACCACCCGGATCGTCAAACTGTATGGCACTGCGGTTGACGATCTCGAGGGCGGCCAGAACAGCGGCGTGAGTTATGGGAGCTACAACAATGGCCCTGCCGACTACAAAAAGTGGCTGTTCGGCGCGGCCAATGATGCCCAGCGGCAGCAGGTCAGTGATTTGACCAAGCTGGGATATGATATCGAGTACAATTGTTTTTTGATCCCTACGACCGATCCCAGATATCCGGTATCCCCGGTGAACGCCCATGCGCTGGAAGAGGATTACCCGACCAACAGCAACGGCAGCGAGACCCTGCTGGACGAGTGGAATGAGGTCAATAAAGCCATTTATCCCAACAAGGTCGCCAACCTGATGGACGCACTGACGACCACGGCTACGACCGTAAAATATTACAATGCCAAGGAGAGCCTCGCCAGTTATCAAACCTATCCGTTTTACATCAAGATCGATGCCGAGACCATGCGGGTAACGGACCACGTTCCCGATCCCGAAAATGAGGGAAACGGAACATTCACCGTGACCCGTGCCCAGAGCAACACCCTGGCGGCAACCCACGCCAGCAGCAATGCCGTCATGATCTTTGATAATGAAGCTCTGAACATCAACGAATATGTGCCCCTGACCCACCTGTTCTCCAGCATGCAGCACGTGACCGAGAGCACGGGAGATGTCGATCCCGCCTGGACAAGCAAATATCCGACCACTGGCACAAGGACGATTTACCGCTACAAGCGGGTATTCACCCGATTGCAAACGGTGCGCGAATCGCTGTGCGACGTGGTCACCTCCAAGAACAAATTGTTCAACGTGGCCGAGCTGGCCGGAGATGTTGGCAGCGGCGACACGACGCTGCTCTACAGTAATGCCACCGTGCTGGCAGATTGGGCAGCTCCGTTTTATATCAAGGTCGTCGATGCCGACGGTGCGGGCAACGAGGAGATCATGCAGGTCACGGCGCACAACCCCGCCGTTTACTCCATGACCGTGAGCCGCGGCCAGCAGGGAACCTCCGCCTGCGACCATGCCGCCTTGTCCAAGATCATGGCCTTCAAGGGGCCGCGGGACATGGTGCGCATCGGCGTCTTCGTTTTTCCGCGCTCCGACCCGCAGAATTCAACAGATTCTGCCTGGCTGCAGGTTCCGCTGAGCGATTTCGGCTTGAAGAACGCGGACGGCTCGTATGCCACTGCCGCCTATATCAATGGCCCCATCCTTGACAGCATATATAAATGCCAGCAAGGGAATGGCACGCCCCTGGCCAAGGCCCTTTCGACGGTCTGGAACTATCTGAAGCCGAACAACAATGCCTTCAGCGCATCGACACTCAGGACGGCCGGAAATTATTCTTCGGGCTACACGGACGGCTCCTATATCCGGCGAACCGGAACCAATGACTGGTTTGCGGTCGATAGTTCTACTTTCGGAACCAATGGGAAATTTGAGCTGCTGAGCGATGGCTTATACCACCCCAAGGGATCGCCCATGGAGTACTGGTGCCAGAAAAACATCGCCGTGATGGTCACCGACGGCGACGCCACCGCCGACGAGAACATGGACGATGGTTCCTATGGCGTGTTTTACAGCAGCGATGATTCCCAGATAATGAAGACCTCAATGGCAGGCACCGTGGTCAGCGATTTCTTCAAGTTTAATTATAATCTGAGCCGAAGCCTCCGTACTCCCTGGGGCGACACCGTCGATATCAATGAGAGAAGCAACTCCGAATTCCTTCCCGACACGGCCTACTTCCTTGCGCACCAGGACATGTTCCCCACCGTGAAGATCAAGACCGGCACCTGGGACACGACCAACAAATTATATACTTCCGGGACGCCCGAGGCCGATATTACCCTATATGACGAGAGCAACAGCGACCCCTATCAACAGTGGCCCACCAACCAGAACATCAGCACCTACACCGTCGGCCTGTGCGTCGCCAACGACGTGCTGACTACGGCGGCCAGGAACGGCGGCGGCATCAATTTCACCGCCTACAACTACAAGGACCTGACCAACGCCTTTGAGTCGATCGTCTCCAGCGTCTCCCTGCTCTCCGAGCCCATGACCTATACCACCTACGCCGCCCCCAAGCAATCGATCACTGGCGGCCGCTACGGCTACGTGGCCCACTTCGTCCCCCAGGAAAAGGCAATGTGGGAAGGGCACTTGAGACGTTTTCTATTGACCTACAATGGAGATTTTCCCGCGAATATCGACACGTTGGATGAGGATACCCCGGGAACTGTTGAATATGCGAAAGGCATGACCGCCGATTCATTCCAATGGGACGCGGCGGTCGTGCTCTCAAGGCGTACCACGGATCGTATCGTCTACACCGGCAAGAACGAATCGGGCTCATGGCAGCTCAAGGATTTCATGTCCAACACCGACGTCACCGCTACCGACCTGGGCGTCGGCACCACGGCACAGCGCGACCAGGTCAAGAAATTTGTCCAGGACTTCCGCCATGCAAACAACACGCCGATCACCGAATACGCTTACGGATATTGCGGAGACACCTTGAACTATAAATATGGTGAAACCTTCCATTTCAACCCGCAACTGGTAGGCTACCCCTTGAAATGGAAAGTAAGCTTCGATTCCAGCTATGCGAGCTTTTATGAGCGCTACTCAGATGAGGACGATCCTACAACTCTCCTTGTCCCGACTCCCCGCAAGGAGGTGGTCTACTCCGGGGCCAACGATGGCAAGCTCCACTGCTTCCAGGCCTCCGATGGCGCCGAGCTCTGGGGGTATGTCCCGTATTTCCAGCTCACGAAGCTGAAGGACCCAGCGCTAAATCCCCTGATATCCGCCCAGCACACCTATTTTGTCGACGGCAAGGCGGTGGTCAAGGACATCAAGGTCAGCTCCACCTATACCGACTACCGCGATTGGAAGACCGGGCTGTTCTTCGGCATGGGCATCGGCGGCCGCTCATACTGCGCCCTGGACGTGACCAATCCCGACCTTCCCGAAGTGCTCTGGGAGTTCGATGACGGCTACTCGGCCGACAACCTCGACGGCCGCATGGGCTTCACCGAGGCCAAGCCGATCGTGGTGGACATGAATGCCGGCACGTATGGCACCTTCCCGGGCGCGGTCCTGGCTGGCGGATACAATGAGCTGGAAGTGGCCATTGACACAAGTTTACCCTACCAGGATTGGCAGAAAGTAGAGGGCAAGTCCCTGTATGTCCTTGATGCCCGTAATGGCACCTTGATCAAGAAGTTCCTGCCAGGGAGTGGGGCCAATACATCCACCGTTGGTTATCTTGTCGATGCCGGCGACGAGTTGAAGTGCGCCATTACTGCCGCCCCCGCCTTGTTCGACAGCAACAACGACGGCATCGCCGACTACATGTATTTCGCTGAAAGCGGCGACCCTGTCGCGGCCAACAACCGGCCGGCCCGCATCTGGAAGGTGAACTGCTTCGGCGATCCGACCAACTGGACGGGTAAGATTCTCTACGAGGGCGACCCCGGCCAGACGATCTACGTCTCCCCCACGCTGGCTTATGACGAGAACTTCCGCGTTTGGGTCCTGTTCGGCACCGGGCGCCGCCCGCAGGCCGCCTTCGGCTCGGGAGGGATCTTCTCCAACACCACGGGGCAGTTCGTCGCCTTCATCGACGACGGAACGGGCACCACCCTCACCAACGCTGATCTGGACGATGCCACGGGCGCTCTCACGACCGCCGGCGATGACGTATTCGACCTGGTGGACAGCAGCAGCGTGACGGTCTCCCACGGCTTTTTCTTCACTTTTTTCATGGATACCAACGAGATCATGTTCGAGCCCTCGCCGCTGTTTGTGGCCAACCATGTCTATTTCATGACCTTCTCCCCGCACGAGGGGACCGGTTCGACCGGTTCCAGCGACGACCCCTGCGGCTCCACTTCGTCGGTGGGTGGCATGCATTATATCTACCAGTTCAAGCTGACATCAAAAGGCAGTCAATTCGCCATCGGAGATTTCCTGGCTCAGAGCGGCAAGATCCTCGGGTTCGGCCCCATGGATGACAAATGGAAGCCCTATTTTGGCCAGGGCGAGGCGGGAAACTTCGTTCCCGGCACCACGCCGCCCATCGACCTCAGCAATATCTTCGGTCCCTTGATGTGGAAGGAAGAAAAGAAATAGGCGTCAGCCAGGGCTAGCCTACATGCCGGGGGGCCGCGCAAGGCCCTTCCGGTTTTTTTAATTTGTTGTTGAAAAAAAGAGCTCTGTCTTTTACAATATCCTTGTCAATGACCACTGGAGGTCGGGAATGAACCGGATCAGACAGATCGTACTGATGGTTGCCATCTTTGGCGCGGTTGCCTGCGGCGGCCAGTCGGGGGGAAAGGAAAAACAAGCCACAGACCATGGCGTGAAGGACCCGGGTACGACCGAAGCGCTGAAGACCCCTACAGACGAAAGCAGCGCTGTCGGGGGCGCTGGAGAGCAAGCCGGGATGGAAAGTCTCCTGCGCCTGACCGATATCCGCCTGACTCCCGCGCCCTTGACCGCGGCCGTCGACCTGGCTGCCGAGCCCATCCCTCTTGCTCCGCTGCCCGAAGGGGTCACATTCGAGTTCCGCTGGTTTGTGGACGGCAAGACGGTAGAGGAGGCCAGCGGCCCGCTGCTGGAGCGGAGCGCTTACAAAAAAAAGCAGTGGGTCTTTTGCGAAGCCCGTGTCGTTGATGGAGACAGGACAGGGCCCTGGCTGCACAGCAAATACGTGCGCGTAGTCAACCTGCCGCCCCAGCTGGAATCATCCCCGCTGGAGGACTTTTCGATTCCCGGCGATCTGTCATACCAGGTATCCGCCAGCGACCTCGACGGCGACACTCTGTCTTATGAGCTTATTTCTCCCCTGGACCAGGGCATCATTCTGGACCCCAAAACCGGGCTCCTGACCTGGAAGCTTGAAGCGGCTACGGTCAAGGAACTCGGCGAAACCATCGAAATCCAAATTGCGGTCAAGGACGATGAAGGGAAAAGGACAACCGGGTCGATCACCATACGGCTCACAGGGCAGAAATGACAGCGCGAATTCTGCAACCCATCGAGCCTGGCTTCTGGAGCCAATTTTGTTAAGGGAGCGTGGCATGCGGCATTTGACACCATCAACGAATGAAGCATAAACTGAATTCATGAGTATATTTAGTAAAAAAAATAACAACGAAAAGGACGATGTTGAGTTTTGCAGAAGAATAGCAGAAGAAATGAATGCAACATTGGCGGGGCTGCTGGAGAATTCCGAGAACAGAAAAATTCTTGCTGCCTATGGCTCTGATATTCCAGAGAAATATCATCCGCTAATAGAAAAAAAACTTGGCATACAGACATCCATTAGCAGCTTTGACAAGGTGGGCTTGATCAATGTGGTGAATGATATCAGAAAATTAAGAGTGGAGAGGAGTTTTTCCGAAATGACATTGAGCGGATATAGCCGCACGTCTCATAATCCCAGCGTTCATAACTGGAACCGGATTTACAAGAATGAAATTGAACTTTTTTATCTGAAAAGACTGGAAAGTGAAGGACGTTATGAGGAAGCGGCGCAAATTTGCGAAAGTTTGGGAAATTATGAGGAAGCCATACGTCAAAGAAAGCTGAAACAGAATTGAACGGATGAAACTTTCTTTAAGCGATCCATATTCCTCGTCATCTTTCATTTAGGATCACGCAATTATGCGAACTCCTGGTGCTCGGTGCGCTGGATGATTTCTTCCTGCAGATCCGGCCCGATGTCGACGAAGTAATCGCTGTAGCCGGCCACGCGCACGATCAGGTCGCGGTATTTCTGCGGCTCGCGCTGGGCGGCGCGCAGGGTGGCGGCGTCGACCACGTTGAACTGCACGTGATGACCGTTCATGCCGAAATAGGCGCGCACCAGCTGGCCCAGGCGAGCGATGCCCTCGTCGCCGGCCAGCAGCTGCGGGGTG
>JBGSPO010000058.1:0-16479 GCA_041738575.1 Candidatus Aminicenantia bacterium | reverse complement strand
CGGCCTCGAGCCGCTCGACCACCTCGCGGTAGATCGAGGCGTCGACGAAGCGCTCCATCACCTCGCGCATGAAGCGCAGATTGGCGGGGGTGATGTCGCCCAGCGTCTCGGCCACAAACATCGCCCAGGCGCGCTTGTAGGCGACGTCGCCGCTGCGCCGCCCGACCGCCTGCTGATACGCCTGGTCAAAACCGACGGGCGCTGCCGGCGCGGGAAGCCGCTGGTCATTTTCAAGGAGAGGGGCGTCTACACGTTGGAGATGGAAAGAATTCTCGCCGGCCGGTGAAGCGGTGAGTCTTGCCGGATTGCTTCAGGCACGAGAGTTGTTTTGAAGATTGCTTACCTTTTCGGCCTGGGCCTCGCGCTCGAAGCGCAGCTGGGCTTCCTTGTCCTCGGTCAGGTGCCGGGGCAGGAACTTGAGTGCAACCTTGCGATCGAGCTTCGTGTCCTCGGCAAGATAAACTTCTCCCATGCCCCCGCTGCCGATTTTTTCAGGGATGCAGTAATGAGAAACGGTTTGGCCGATCATTTTTTATCGTCCTTCATCGCTTCACCGGTCCCAGGTACTTGTCGAGCCAGGCCAGGGTCTCTTTTATGATCTCATTGAGGGGCGGGACATGGTCTGTGTCATAAAACACTTGCCGTTTGTCCTTGGCCGGAGTTCCCAAGAGCTCAAACATCGGCTTCGATGATGTCTCGGCCGGCAATCCCGTATCGAACCTGCCGTTCAGCATTAAAGTCGGCTGTTTCACCCGGATCAGATAATTGATCGGATTGGTCTCGGGGCGGAATTCGCTGACCAGGCCGCCGGCGACCAGGACACCGGCTTTGAGCCGATCCTCAATGGCCAAAATGATCGGCCCGACGATTGCCCCCCAGCTAAATCCATAGTAGGCGAGATTGCGGCTGTCGATATCCCCGCGGGTCTGCATGTAATCGATGCATCTTCTGAAATCCTTGAATTGCTGGACGAAGATCTCTGACGACTGATGGGAATCCCATTGAGCCAATGCTTCTGCCATCTTGGCGTTCCCGCGCTCGAATGTCCCCTTGTAAACCGGAAAGAGCAAGGCTCGCCCATTTTTCACGATGTAGGACAGGAAGATGGAGAATACATAATGATTTTCAATGTCCACGCTCGACCTTTCGAATTCGAAACCTCCACCGACGAAGATGACGGCCTGGTAGGGAGGCAGTGAGTGCCTGGGGAGAAAAAGGTAGGCAGAGATGCGCTCACCGCCGTAAGCGGCATCGAAGCTGACCTTTTCCAGGATCCAGTCGCCGCTGCGTTTTCGGGGGGATTCCCCGCGGGGATGCAGGTCGGTCCTGTCGTAGGAGAATTGATCCCGGTAAACCCGGAAAATTGATTCTGCAACCGGTGTCTCCTTGAAGAAAACCGATAAATTCTCGACTTTGAGCGCTCTAAAAGCGGATCTGGGGATCCTGCCGGGCTCGAGATAGAGAGCGCAGCGGATGCCATTCTTTGCGGAGCGGTCCATGGCCGGAGCTTGACTGATATTATTGAACATATATGGAGAATCTCCCCAGGCGCCGCCGCGGATCACTCTTCCTTCCGGGGTTTCGTTTGAGCACCATTCCCTGACATTGCCGGCCATGTCCAACGCCCCGTAGGCCGTCATTCCCTGCAGGCTGCCCACTGTGACCGGTCCTCGCCCTTTGAAGTTGCTGAAAGAGGAGAAAATGGCCAGGCCTCCGACCTGGGGGAATTCAAGAAGCGGGGTATGCTTTCCCCTTGCGACATTCCAATGGAATATGGTCGGAAGGCTTTTTCCGGCGAATTCAGCGAAGGCGGCCGCCTCGTACCAGCTTATCCCCGACACCGGGAATTCGGCCTGCGCCTCAGGATAATCCCCCGCTTGCCACCCGGCCGGGCCAGGCTGGCCGGTCTGGTCCACGAATTCCCTGATCGCCTCTTCCCAGGCCAGCTCTTTTTTATTCCTGACGAAGCGCTCTTTCCAGAAATTCCTGTTGCGATATCCACCGGCAATGATGAATTCTTTGAATTTCTTGTTTGTCACTTCGTACTTGTCGATGTAGAAATCATCCAGTTTGCCGATGGCCGTTGTCGCTCCTTTTACCCGCACCATGTCCCGGGGAATGCCGCCGGTCCGGTCGAGGGATCTGCTGATGGGATGGGGGAATAGGGGTTCTCTGCTTGTAAAATCAATACTCCAAGTGGAATCAGCAGCCATGATCGTTTCGTATCCTTCCTTCTCGAATTTCCACCGGAAAACACCGGTCGGCATCCGGATCTTTTTCAGCGGCGAGATGCCGAGATATTCCCAGTCGCTGTCCGGATGCGCATATTCCTTGAAATATACCCTGGCGCCTGGAGGTTCAGTTGTAATGTCGATCTTCAGGGAGCACTTCAATAAAAGCGCAGCCAGCTTAGGGTCTTCCGGGATATAGGTCTCCGCCTTTTCGGCGAGCTTGAATGCAGGGACGAGGTTGCGCCACGGATCGGTTTCTGCGATCAGGCGCTCGACTTGCGGCAGGATTACATCACTGGCCCATCTGACCTTGGCCTGGTGCTTCAGATAAAAGAACGAGACCATTGCGATCAGAAATATAATCAAGAGGGTGGGAATGATGATGTTCGGACGAAGCAGGAAACGCCTGAAGTTGAAAGGAACCGTTTCCGGAGCCACGATGCTCCGATGAAACTGCTTCAGATCTTTCAGTAATTCGTCTGCTGTTTTATAACGGTTCTCCGTGCGCTTGGCCAGGGCCTTGCGCACGATGCGTTGCAAGTCGTCAGGGATGTCACTCCTGATTTTCGAGACCGATTCCGGCTCCTCGTTGATCACGGCGTAAAGCATGGCCTGGTCGTACTCGCCCTTGAACGGCAGTTTGCTGGTCAGCATCTCGTAGAGGATAACTCCAAGCGACCAGATGTCGGTTCGTTGGTCCACTTCTTTTCCCAATGCCTGCTCGGGCGACATGTAGGCCACCGTGCCCAGCGTGGTGCCGGACTTAGTCAGCCGCGTCAGCCCCTTCAGCTTGGCCAGGCCGAAGTCCACGATCTTGGCCGTACCATCGTCAGTGAGCATGATGTTGGCCGGCTTCAGGTCGCGGTGGACGATGCCCTTGGCGTGGGCGGCGGCGAGGCCGGAGGCGAGTTGGATGGCGATGTCAAGAACCTGGGCGTGGGGCAAGGGGCGAGGGGCGATGGGAGATTGGTTGACGGTGATCAATTCCTTCAATGTCTGGCCTTCGACATACTCCATGGCAATGAAGACCTGGCCCTCGTGCTCGCCAGTTTCGTAGACGGTGACGATGTTGGCGTGGTTGAGGGCGGCCGCCGCCTTGGCCTCGTGGACGAAGCGCTTCCTCTCTTCTTCATCGGCGCTGAATTGGATCGGTAAAAACTTTAGCGCAACCTTGCGCTCAAGCTTGGTATCCTCGGCTAGAAAAACTTCTCCCATGCCCCCGCTGCCGATTTTTTCAATTATCCTGTAATGAGATATAACTTTATCGATCATTGTAAAATCTCTGGGCAGCGGGGACGCAGACGCAGCCCCCACGGCCAATTTCTTCAGTTATCCTATAATGAGAAACTGTCTTCCCGATCATGTTAGGCTATAGGCCGTGGGGACGCAGACGCAGCCCCCACGGCCAATTTCTTTTATTATCCTATAATGAGAAACTGTCTTCCCGATCATGTTCGGTTATAGGCCGTGGGGACGCAGACGCAGCCTCCTTGGCCGATCTTCTCCAAGATGCGGTAATGGGAGACGGTTTTGCCGATCATAATTTCACCTTGGCCGCGGCTTCACCGGGCCGAAGTACTTGTCCAGCCACTTGATGGCTTCCTTGATGTATTCGGTCAGAGGGATAATGTGGTCCGTATCGTACACGATCAGCCGCTTGTCAGTTGCCGGAGTGCCCAGCAGGTCGAACATCGGCTTTACAGTGAGCTCGAAGGGGAAGGTCATGTCGTACCTGCCGTTGAGCATCAGGGTGGGGGCCTTCACCCGGGTGACGTAATTGATGGCATCGACCTCAGGGCGAGTGTTGCCCCACATGCCTCCGCCATTCAGGATGCTTACTTTCAGGCGCTCCTCGATGGCCGGTATGATGGCTCCAAAAATACCTCCCCAGCTGAAACCCAGGTAGGCCAGCTTCTTGGAGTCGATGTCGGAACGGGTTTCCAGATAATCAATGCTTCTTCTGAGATCCTTGACCACCTTGATGAAATAATCGGTATATTGGCGCGTGTCGGCACCGGTGTGGATTGCCAGGAGGGCGGCGCTTCCCCGTTCGAATGTACCCTTGTAGACCGGGAACATTACGGCGCGGCCGTTTTTAACCAGGGAAGGGATTAAGAAAAAACTCATAAACTTTTTGAGATCTTTGCTGGACGTAATCCATGCCGCATCCGAACCTGGGAAAAAGATAATGGTCTGGAAAGGGGGAGAACTGTTCCTGGGAAGGTAGAGGAAAGCATGGACTCGCTCGTTCTCATAGGCAGCGCTAAAAGAGACCTTTTCGGTGACCCACTCCCTGGCGGTATCATCGCGCAATTCCAGCCTCGAGTCCAGGTCAAATTTGTCGTAGGCATACTGCTCCTTGTAAACCTGGAAAATTTGATCGGATACGGGTTTCTGCTTGAAGAAATCGGGGAATCCCTTGATTTTTACAAGAGCCGGAGCAGCCTTGGGGACATTCTCCGGGTGAATGATAAGGCAGCAGCGGAAGCCGTTCTTGGCTGAACGGTCAAATGGAGGAAGCTGGCTCCGCAAGCCGAACATGTAAGAGACGTCGTCCCAGGCGCCTCCCCGGACAAGCCTACCCATTTGCGTTTCATTGAAACACCATTCGCGCACGTTTCCGCCCAAGTCGTACAGGCCATAGGGGGTGATCGCCGGATTGCTCCCCACCCGCTCCGGCCCCTTGCCCTTGAAATTGCTCTGCGGAATGAAGAATTCACTGAATGACTTGCTTTCGATCAACGGGGTGAGGATGCCCCTGGCGATCTCCCAGTGATAACCGCTGGGCAGGGTCTTGCCCGCCCATTCGGCATAGGCGGCGGCTTCATACCAGCTGATCCCGGATGCCGGGTAATCATCCTCTCCTTCGGGGTAGTCTCCAGCCTGCCAGGTAGCGGGTCCCGGCAGGCCGGTCTTGTCCACGAAAGCGGCCATGGCCTGTTCCCAGATCAGTGGCTTCCCCTCCCTGACGAAATTGTTTTTCCAGTAATCCCTTTTCTGATACCCTCCTTTCAAGATGAATTCCCTGTATTGCTTGTTGGTGACCTCGAAGCGGTCCATGTAGAAATCTTCAAACTTGCCGATTCCTTTGATCTCTCCTCCACTCACCCTGACCTGGCCTGCCTGGATTGTTCCTGTTTTTTCCAAAATCGCGGAAATTTCACCGGGAAGCAGTTTCCTGGCCTTGGAGTCGTATTTTCCCCAGGAGACAACTGCTTGCAGTATGGGCTCATACCCCGCTTTCTCCATTCTGAGGCGCAGGAAGGCAATAGGCATCCTTTGATTTTTTATGGGCGATTCGCCAAGATATGCCCACCCTTTCTCCGGTTCATGGTAGTATTTGACATATACTTTCGCTCCCGGGGGGTCCGTCAGAATATTTAAACGCGTAGAGAAATTTTCAAATATTTTCGCCAGCGGGGGATCGAGGGGAATGTACTTTTCCGCTGCAACTGCCAGTTCGTAGATTTTCACGTATTCCAACGTGGCTTCGTAACCCAACGTGGCTCGCAACTCGGCCAATTGGCCGATCCTGGGCAGCAACTCGTTCCTGGCCCAGCTGATCTTGGCCTGGCGGCTGAAGAAACGGAAAGCGAAAAAGGCGATGGCGGCCAGGGCCAGAACACTGGGTACGGCGACGTACGGCTTTTTTAAAATGCGGAGGACATTCCACGTCCGGGATGGAACTGCAGTGTCAGCGGTCCGCAGATCGGCCAAAAAGTCTTTCATGGCCTGATAGCGGTCGGCCAGGTTCTTGACCAGGGCCTGGCCTACGACCCGCTCTAGTCTGGACGGAGTATCCAGCCGGACTCTGGCCAAGGGCATCGGCTCCTCGTTGAGTATGGAGTAAACCAGCGCCTGTTCGTACTCGGCCCGGAACGGCGTTTTGCCGGCGAGCATTTCGTAGAGCACCACGCCCAGCGACCAGATGTCGGTGCGCTGGTCCACCTCCTTGCCCATGGCCTGCTCGGGCGACATGTAGGCTGCCGTGCCCACGGTGCTGCCGGTTCTGGTCAGCTTGGTCTGGCTGCCAGCCAGCTTGGCGATGCCGAAGTCGAGGATCTTTACGGCATTGTCTTTGGTAACGAGGATGTTGGCCGGCTTGATGTCGCGGTGGACGATGCCCTTGGCGTGGGCGGCGATGAGCCCCTCGGCGATCTGCGTGGCGATCGCCATGGCGTCGGCTACCGACAGCGCGCCCTTCGCCCCAGACCGTTCACTGTCGCACCCGGCGGGAATGGCCTCGGTGATCCCGCCCCGGTCCAGGACTTCCTTCAATGTCGCCCCCTCGTAATGGGGCATGACCATGAACATCCGCCCTTCCGCATCCTCGCCGATGTCGTGCACCGTGCAGATGTTCGGGTGGTCGAGCGCCGACGCTGCGCGCGCCTCGTGGATGAAGCGCGCCTTGGCGTCCGGGTCGCGCGAAAGCTCCGGGGGCAGGAACTTCAAAGCCACAAAACGATCGAGGCTCAGGTCCTGGGCCTTGTACACCACTCCCATGCCTCCAGCCCCGAGCTTCGCGAGGATCCGATAATGCGAAATCTGTTGCCCGATCATGCGGCAAATTTCCTATCCCGGCAGAAGGGGCTCGCTGGAACCCCCATCCCTGTCCCGGTTGTGGAATCGCTTGCCCAGGACAAAATGGTAATGGCCGATCTTTCCATCCTCGCTGGTGTGCATGGTCACGGCCTTGTCTTTTTCCAGGGCCAGCTTCCATTGGTAGAATTCCGAGAGGGTGTGGCTGACTTTCTCCAGCAACGAGTCGAACAGGCCGGTTGTCTCGTACTTTTCCGCAGCCATGGCATTTTCCCAGAGTGTCAGGGAGACCAGGTGCTGAGGGTCGCGTAGGTTCCTGATCAGGAAGGCGCCGGTGCAGCCCGGGGTGGTTTTCAGCGCTGGAAGGATCTCCCCGTTGTATATGAGCTCGAATTCGGCGAGCCGCTCTGCCTTGACCGTCATGGAAAAGAAACGAATGAAAGACGGGCCGCTGCCGGGCTTCAGTTGTTCCCGCACCGCCACCCGGTAGGAATCGATGCGCGGCTCTTCCTGCCGCGGGGCGTAGGTCAGCTCCATCTCCTTGGAAAGTTGCACCTTCCATTCGCAAGATTCGGCCAGGTGCGGATGGACCTCTTCCATGATCTTCAGGAAGATAGCGCTCCGGCTGTAGGCCTCGGCATCCTCGAGCCTGTCCCAAATGGTGAGCGAGATCAATTCTTCCGGTTGCGTCTGCTTCTGCAGCAGGCTGGCGAATTGGCATCCCCGGGTGTTCTTTAATTCGGCCAGCGCGCGGCTGGCGTAGAAATCGCCGATCAGCGGGATGGAATCGATTTTTATTCTCAATTGCAACAATCGCATGTACATGGTTCACCTCGATTGCTTTCCTCTTTCACCAGTTCCCATACTTGCGCATTCGTTCCTCGTGGACCCACTGTTGCTGCCGCAGGATGGTTTGGAAGCGCGGCTCTGCCCGCAGCCTGTCGTAGAGTGGGCTATGCAGCAGGTCGAGGTAGAGGTAAAGTTTGCCGGCGGTGATCTCCCTCTCCATCAGGGCCAGCGCCTCCTGCTTCATGCCCAGCATGGCAAAAACGGTCGCCTTGGGCTCCGGCATGCCTTGCAAGGCCCGCTCCCGGTCGCCGCGGGCGGCCCAGTAAAGGGCGCGCACATTCTGGACAAGCGGTTCGATCGGGGTGGCCTTCTCCGCCCGTTCCAGCAGCGGATAGGCATTATCCGCCCGGCCGGTCTTGATCAGCAGCTGGGCATATCCGGTCAGCGCTTCGGGATCGTCCGGGACCAGGTGGATGATCCGGAGCAGCAGCACCTCGGCGCCGGCGAAATCGCCGGTCATTTGCAGGATGCGGGCCTTGACATACTGCGAATAGAAATAGGCCGGGTCGAGCTGCATGGACCTCTCGATGAAGCGCATGGAGGGCCCTGCCAGACCGAGATTCGAGAGGAAGAGGCCGATGATGTGGTTGACCGGCATGATGTTGGGATTGATGGCCATGGCCCGGCGGAAATGACGGTAGGCGCCGTCGATGTCGCCGGCGGCGAAGAGCACCCAGCCCATGCCGGCGTTGGTCTCGGCAAGGTTCGGGTCGAGGCGGTAGCCCGCCTCGCAGTATTTCAGCGCCAGGGATACTTCGCTTTCGTTTCCGGTGACCTCGCTGTGGTTCATGTAGGCCCAGGCCAGCCCCTCGTAGGCCTGGACCAGGCCGGGATCGGCCTCGATGGCACGTTGGAAACTGTCGACGGCGGCAGTGAAGTCGGCTTCGCGCCGGGAGAGGAGATAGGAGGTCACCAGGTTCTGGCCGCGCATGGAGTGTTCGTAGGCCTTCAGGTTGCGGGTCGGGTCGGCCTTCATGGCGCTGCGGGTCGCCTCGCTCAGCTTGATCTGCAGCGCCGCGGCGATGGCCTGCGAGATCTCGTCCTGGATGGCGAAGACCTTGTCCAGCTTGCGGTCGTAGGTGTCGGCCCAGAGGTGGAAGCCGTTCCCGGCGCTGATCAGTTGGGCGCTGAGCCGGATCTGGTCCCCTTCCCTCTGCAGCGTGCCCTCGAGGATGTTCTCGACCTGCAGCTCGCGGCCGATCTCCTTGATGTCCTTGGCCGTGTCCCTGTAGCGCATCACCGAGGTGGTGGCGATCACCTTCAGTTCGGGGATGCGGGCCAGGCGGCCGATAATGGCGTCGGTCATGCCGTTGCAAAAATATCCCTGGTCCTTCTTCGAGCTGAAGTCGCGGAAGGGGAGGACGGCGATGGAGTTGGTCCACTCGCCTTGCCTGGCCTGGGTGGCGGCAGGCCTGGCGGCCGGGCCGGGTTTTCCCCTGGGGATGAAAAATAGAATTGCCGCGATCGCGACCAGCAGGGTGACTGCCGCCGGAATTTTCCATCGGGACAAACGTCGGGATTTCCGGCGTGGAGCCGCGGGGGCCGGCTGGCGATTCAACCGCGGATCTCGCTGGAGGTGCTTCAAGTCGACCAGCAGGTCCTCGCTGTGCTGGTAACGATCCACCGGCTCCTTGGCCAGCGCTTTTTCCAGGAGGCGGTCGAAATCAGGCGGGATATCTTTTCGGGCCTCTGCTGCTTTTATTGGATTCTCGTTCAAGATCGAATAGAGCACCGCCTGCTCGTAATCGCCCTTGAACGGCAGCTTCCCGGTGAGCATCTCGTACAGCACCACCCCCTGGGACCAAATGTCGGTCCTATGGTCGACCTCCTTGCCCATCGTTTGCTCGGGCGACATGTAATGTACAGTGCCCAAGGTGGATGATTCTTTGGTGATAGGGGATACTCCTTTTAATTTAGCCAGACCGAAGTCGAGGATCTTTACCCGTCCGTCTTTATTGACCAGAATATTCTGCGGTTTAATGTCGCGGTGGACGATGCCCTCAGCGTGCGCGGCAGCGAGGCCGGAGGCGATTTGGGTGGCTATATTGATGACCTGGGTAATGGGTAATGGGTGAGGGGTAATGGGTGAACGGTCGACGGTGGACGGCGGACAGTTTTCGGAAATCAGGTCTTTCAGTGTCTGACCCTCGACGTATTCCATGGCGATGAAGACCTGGCCCTGGTGCTCGCTGATCTCATGGATGGTGACGATGTTGGGGTGGTTCAGTGCGGCTGCCGCCTTGGCCTCGTGCTCGAAGCGTGTCCGAGCCTCCCGATCCTCGGTCATGTGCATGGGCAAGAATTTGAGCGCCACCTTGCGGTCGAGCCTGGTGTCCTCGGCGAGAAAGACTTCTCCCATGCCCCCACGGCCAATTTCTTTAGTTATCCTATAATGAGAAACTGTCTTCCCGATCATGTCAGGCTATAGGCCGTGGAGACGCAGACGCAGCCCCCGCTGCCGATTTTCTCGGCAATCCTGTAATGGGAAATTAGCTTATCGATCATGAGCATGACTCTTGGCAGCGGGGACGCAGACGCAGCCCCCGCTGCCGATTTTCTCGGCAATCCTGTAATGGGAAATTTGCTTACCGATCATAAGAATGACTCTTGGCAACGGGGACGCAGACGCAGCCCCCACGGCCAATTTCTTTAGTTATCCTATAATGAGAAACTGTCTTCCCGATCATGTCAGGCTATAGGCCGTGGGGACGCAGACGCAGCCGCCTCTCCCAAGCTTCTCGAGGATGCGGAAGTGAGAGATTGTTCTGCCGATCATATTTTTTCCGCCGCCGGCAGTGTCCCGTACTTCGCCATGTGTTCCTTGTACAGTTTCCGCTCCCTGGCCAACAGTTCAAGGAAACGGGGATCGGAGCGCAGGTTGTCGTAAAACGGATTGTGCTGCAGGTAGGAATAAAAAATATACGGGATCGCCTCCGTGCCGCGGATCTCTCTGTGCAATTCCCGTAACGCCTGGTCATTCATGTCCAGGAGGGCATAGACCTCCGAATTGCGGTAGAGGGCCAGGGCTTTTTCCCTGTCCCCTTTCTGCGCCAGTAGGATGGCCTTGTACTTGCGCACCCATGCCGCATGGGGCGTGTTCGCTTCGCCCCGGGCCAGGATCTCGCTGACTTTTTCGTGGCGCTTCAGCCAGATGTTGAGGGCGACGTAGCGTCCCGGCCAGATCAGGGGTTCAATGGGGGTGAGGGCGAAATACTTCTCGAAATTCCGGGCCGCCGCCTCGAATTCCCCCTCCCACATCTGGTTGCACGCCAGCTTGTAAGGGCTCCAAAGGTAGTTCGGGTCCAAGGCCACGGCCCGGGTCAGGTAATAGCTGCTTACTTCGTGGAGCCCGGCATACATATAGCACATGCCGGCCAGGAAATTCACCTCGCCAACATTGGCGTTGATCGCCAGCGCCCTGCGCAGGAAGGTGAACGCCCGGTCGTACTCCTTGCTGTATTCGTAGAGCATGTAGCCCATCAAGGCATTGCTCAGGGCCGAATCGGGATCCAGGCGGTGGAAGATTTCCGCGTATTTGACGGCCGCACTGGAGTCGCGCGGGTCGTCGGTCATGTGGAAATGATGCTCGTAGGCCCAGCTCAGGCCCATGTAAGCCAGGGCATAACGGGGATCGATGGCGATCGCCCGGTTGAACATCTCGACGCCGGCCTGGAAGTCCTCCTCGCGGAAGCTCAGGACGAAGCGCGTCTTGATGTAGTGCATTCCTTTCAGAAAATATTCGTAGGCCGCCATGTTCTCGCTGTGTTCGGCGACGGGTCGGGCCAAGTCGGCCGGCGCGAACTCCAGCTTCAGCGCCTCGGTGATCGCCTGCGAGATCTCGTCGTACAGGACGAAAACGCTGCCGGTGGCGCGGTCGTAGATCTTCGTCCAGATGGGGGAGTCGTCGGCGGCGTTGATGAGCTGGACGCTCACGCGGATGCTGTCCTTCTCCCTCGTGACGCTGCCGGCCAGTATGTTCTGCACCCCCAGCTCGCGGCCGATCTCGCGGGCCGCGCTCTCTCGGCGCTTGAACGACATGACCGTGGTCAGCGAGATGACCTTCAGCTGGCCGAGCCGGCTCAGGCGGCTGATGATGGCGTCGGTCATGCCGTCGCAGAAGTACTCCTGGTCGCGGCCGGGACTGAAGTCGCGCAGGGGCATGACGGCGATCGAGTTCTTCCAGGCGACGCCCTGGCCGAGTGCGGTGGCCGGTTCTTTCTTCCCGCGGGTCAATAAATAGCCCGCCGCCGCCAGCACCGAGAGCAGAAGGACCAGGGAGGCGATCCTGAATCCGCCGGGAAGCTTCCGCCGCCCGTTCCCGCTTCTCCTGGCTGGATCGCGCCTTGCTGCATGGGAATCCCTGTACAGCCGGCGCAGGTCGGCGAGCAACTCGTCGGCGTGCTGGTACCTTTCCTCCCTGTTCTTGGCCAGCGCCTTGGCGATGATGCGATCCATCTCCAGGGGGACGCCGCTGCGCAATGCGGTGACCGGTTCGGGTTCCTCGTTCAGGATGGCATAGATCACCGCCTGGTCGTACTCGCCGGCGAACGGCAGCCTGCCGGTGAGCATCTCGTAGAGGATTACGCCCAGCGACCAGATGTCGCTGCGCCGGTCCGCCACCTTCCCCAGGCCTTGCTCCGGCGACATGTAGGCCACCGTTCCCAGGGTGGTGCCGGTCTTGGTCAGCCGTGACAGACCTTTCAGCTTGGCCAGGCCGAAATCCACGATCTTGGCCGTGCCCTCGTCGGTGAGCATCACGTTGGCCGGCTTGATGTCGCGGTGGACGATCCCCTCGCCGTGGGCCTTTTTCAGCCCCTCGCCGATCTGGGCGGCGATCTCGATCGCTTCGGGGATCGGCAGGGGACCGCCCTGGATCTTCTCTTTCAGCGTCTTCCCCGCGTAATAGCCCATGGCGATGAATAGCTGCCCGTCGGCCGTCTCGCCGATCTCGTGGATCGAACAGATATTGGCATGATCCAGGGCCGAGGCCGCCTTGGCCTCGTGCACGAAGCGCTTTCTTTCTTCCGCGTCCGAACTGAGCCGGGCCGGCAGGAACTTCAGCGCCACCTTGCGATCGAGCTTGGTGTCTTCAGCGAGAAAAACCTCTCCCATGCCCCCGCTGCCGATTTTTTCAATTATCCTATAATGAGAAACTGTCTTCCCGATCATGTTTTGCTATAGGCCGTTGGGACGCAGACGCAGCCTCCCTGGCCGATCTTCTCCAGGATGCGATAGTGGGAAGTAGTTTGGCTAACCACCTTATTCCCTGTTTTTTATCCGGGCCAGCCTTGCCTTGGCATCGACACATTCCGGCATGTCTTCGTCCGCGTTTTTCCATTGATCTAGCGCTTGCTGATAGTATGCGACGGCCTGGGCCTGGTCCCCTGATTTTTCGTACAACTTGGCAATATTGTACTTGATCATGGACCGGACCTGCCAATAGTCGAAAAAATCACCCGCTTGTCCGGAAAAGGTCATCTCCCAGTCATCCGCCATATCGTCGAATGCCTGCTTCGCCTTTCCGACTTCCCCGTGCATGACGAGGATTTCGGCGGCCAGCAGGCGGCAGCGCGGGGAATAGTTCCTGATGAATGGAGCGGCTTGATCGAAGGCAGCCAAGGCTTCAACGGTGTGCCCATTTTTTGTCCAGATCTCAGCAAGCAATAGATGACAAAAGTGCATGAGAATCTTATCGTACTTGTTTGCTTCGACGTATCGTTGGATCCTCTCCATGGCGGCGCGGCACTCGTCTGTCCGGCCGGCTCGCAAAGCGGCCAGCCCCCAATAATAGTCGGCCCGGACCGGCCAGGCGTTGTAGGAATTGCCATGGGCTTCCAGGGAAAGTTCCTTTACTCGCGAAAACTGCTCGCTCGCCTGCGGGAATTTCCCTAGTCCGCCATAAAACCTGCCCAAGACCAGCCGCTCCTCCAGCTCGTCGTCGGCAGTCTTTTTCTCGCGGGTCAGTTGCACGGCTGTCTTGAAGTCGGCTTCGGCCTGGCGGAGCCTGCCTTCGTGCAGAGCAAAACAGCCCAGGTCGTTGGTCAAGCTCAACTTCGCGGCGGGCCGGAGCTCCTGCAGCCTTCTGTTCTTCTCGCGCGCCAGGTCGCTTTCGCCCCGGATCAGATGAATGCAGCTTTGCCTTCTGATCGGGTAGGTCCACTCGGGATTGGCCTTCAGCGCCTCTTCACATACCCGGAACGCTTCGTCGTACAATCCGGCCTTCAGGTAGATGTCGCATGCCGAGTCATAGCTGTTCCAGACATCGGGCAGCAAGGCAAGGTAACTCCTGATGGCAGAGATCGCCTTTTCATGATCGTTCCTTCGCGAGTGGGAGTAGGCTAGGATAAGGTGCGCGTTTGCATTTTCCGGGTCGGCAGCGATCAACTTCTGCCAGGTTTGGATCGCCGCTTCATCATTCCCGCTCACCTTGTAGGCGAAGCCCAACCACCATGGCAGCATGTGACTGTCTGGATTTTTTGCAACCGCTGCTTCCAGGATGACGATCATGGATGCAAAGTCGCGCTGGAACAATGCGTCTGCGACCTGGATGAACTCGCGCTCCTGGCTGCTGATGCCGGATGCATGCTGCCTGGCAAGGCGTATCGCCTCCCGTGCCGGCGACAGGTCAGAGAACGGGTCCCTGACCTTGAATATATCCCTGGAAAAGGCCAGCCAGACATGGGCCATGGCGAAAGCGCCATCGATCCGAATGGCTGACTCGAATTCCTCGCTGGCGCCGCGGAAATTGAAGCGCCGGATCTGCTCTTGCCCTTTTTGATAATGCTTATAGGCCTCGAATGAATGAGTGGTGATGTCGTTGATCCTGAGCGCCTGGCCGTCGCCGGGCAGGGGTACGCCCATCAGCCGGATGACCTCATCGGTCAGCCGGTTGACCATATCGTAGACGTCTTCCACCCGGGAGCCCTTGGCCTGGGCTGGGCCGATCACGCTTCCCGTGCTCACGCTGCAGAGCTGGGCATTGACGCTGAACATGGTGCCGATGCGGTCGATGCTGCCCAGCAGCATGGTGCCGACGCGGGCGTTTTTAGCTACATCCGTGGCCATGCTCCTGCTGATGGTCGCGGAATCCTCGATCTTCATCTTTTTCAGGATGTCGAAGAGGTGCTGGCTGCTGACCACATCGAGCTGCTTGCACCTGGACAAATTGGATATCAGCATCTCAGAGAGGATCCTGCCGAAGTTTTCTTCGCTGGAGCGGTCATCAAAATACATCACGGCGATGGAATTCTTCCTGAATTCTGGAATGAAGTCCTTCTTGGGGAATATTTTAGCGCCGACAATTCCAAAAGCAATGATGATCAGGGCGGCCCCTGTGGCGGCCAGGGCCAGCGATATAATTTTGCGTTTGGGTTTCTGCGCGACTTTTTCCGGCATGACCTGTCCCGCCTTCATATATTCGAGGCTCTTCCGCTCGCGGCGCAGGTCGGCGAGCAGCTCGTCGGCGTGCTGGTACCGTTCTTCCCGATCCTTGGCCAAGGCCTTGCCAATAATGCGCTCCAGACTGTGGGGAACATCCGCCCTTGCTGAGCTGATGGGCTCGGGTTTCTCGTTCAATATGGAATAGATCACCGCCTGCTCGTAATCGCCCTTGAATGGCAGTTCCCCGGTGAGCATCTCGTAGAGAACAACGCCCAAGGACCAAATGTCGGCTCTATGGTCCACATCCCTGCCCATGGTTTGCTCCGGAGACATATAGTGCACGGTGCCCAGAGTTGACGATTCATTGGTCAGCGATGAGACGCCCTTCAACTTGGCCAATCCAAAATCCAATATTTTTGCCCGGCCCTCTGGATCAACCACAATGTTCTGCGGCTTGATGTCGCGATGAACGATACTCTTGGCATGGGCGGCGGCGAGGCCGGAGGCGATCTGGGCGGCGAGGTCAAGAACTTGGGCGAGGGGCAAGGGACGAGGGGCAATAGGGGATTGGTTGACGGTAGGCGATGTACGGTTGACGGCGATCAATTCCTTCAACGTCTGGCCTGCGATATATTCCATGGCCAAGAAGACCTGGCCCCCGTGCTCGCCGATTTCAAAGACCGTGACGATGTTGGGGTGGTTCAATGCCGCCGCTGCCTGCGCCTCCCTTTCAAACCTTTCCTTCGCTTCGGGAACGACGGTCATCCGCAACGGTAAAAATTTCAATGCGACCTGTCGTTTAAGTTTTGTGTCCTCGGCGAGGAAAATTTCTCCCATGCCCCCGCTGCCGATTTTTTCAATTATCCTATAATGAGAAACTGTCTTCCCGATCATGTTTTGCTATAGGCCGTTGGGACGCAGACGCAGCCTCCCTGGCCGATCTTCTCCAGGATGCGATAGTGGGCGACGGTTTGGCCGACCATCACTCCCTCTGGACCACCACCAGGGTCATGTCGTCCATCTGCGGCCGGACGCCGGCATGGCGTCCTACTTCCTGGAGGATCTTCTCGATCAGCTCGGCGGCCGAGATGCCGCGGTTGGCGGCGGCCAGCTCATAGACGTGGGCTTCGCCGAATTCCTCGTCGGCGTTGTTGACGGCTTCGCTGATGCCGTCGGAGAAAACGACCAGCCGGTCGCCGGGGCTCAATTGCACCTGGTTCTCGGCGAAGGGGAAGGATTCGAAGCAGCCCAGGGCCAGGCCGCCCTCGCTCAGGCGCAGGGGCTCGATCTTGTCTGTGATCAGGAACGGATGGTTGTGGCCGGCGTTGCAGTAGTGCAGGATATGATCGCCAATGTCCAGGCAGGCGAAGAAAAGGGTGGCGAATTTTTCCGGGCTGGTGTTGCGGAACATCAGGGCGTTGGCGCGCTCCAGGCAGGAGGTCAGCGAGGTCCCGGCCATGGTCTGGCTGCGCACGGCCGC
>JBGSPO010000152.1:0-6963 GCA_041738575.1 Candidatus Aminicenantia bacterium | reverse complement strand
GACGTCCACTGGTGGCTGATGGGCTTCGTGCGCTACAACAGGGTCAAGGCTTCGGAGAAGGCCGACGACGACGGCTATTACCGCTACGCCCTGATCGAGGTGAAGTGAACATGGAAAAGGTCAACGACAACGTCCTGGCCGAGATCAGGAAGCTGGGCGCCTTCGACCTCGAGGCCTGCTACAGCTGCGGCACCTGCTCGGCCATCTGCCCGCTTTCCAAGGACGCCGCCTCCTTCCCGCGGCGCATGATCCGCTACGCCTTGCTGGGCCTGGAAAAGCGGATCCTGGCCGCTCCCGAGCCCTGGCTGTGCTACTACTGCGGCGAGTGCAGCGAGACCTGTCCGCGCCAGGCTGAGCCCGCCGCCCTGATGATGGCCCTGCGCCGCTTCGCCATTCGCAGGTACTCCCTGGGCCGCGTCGCCGACGCCGTCTATTCGTCGCTGGCGTCGGTTTTCACCTGGACCCTGCTCAGCGCCGCGGCGCTGGTCCTGGTCCTGCTGGCGGTCAACCCGGGGATGAACCGCCGCGAGTTCGACTTCCAGTCGTTCATCCCCCTCGATCCGGTCCACTGGGCCGGGCTCGTGCTGGTGGCGTTCATCGTCCTGGTCGCCGCCATCCAGGTATGGATCCTCTACCGCAACCTGCGCGGCGGATCGGGCGCCGCCTTGAAGGCCGGGCAGACCGGGATCTCGGCCTGGAAGGCCTTGAGCGAGTCGGTCGTCCAGAAGCGCTTCGGCGAATGCGACGACGGCCTGCTGCGCCGCCTGGCGCACATGGCCGTCTCCTGGGGCTTCATGGGCATGTTCCTGGCCACGGTCATCATCGGCGCCGTGGACTTCAACTGGCTGCATTGGCCGCGCTGGGTGTCGCTGGTCGTCGGCTCCGTGTCCGGCGTGGCCTGCTCGCTGGGCCTGGGGTATTACATCTACCTGCGCCTGGCGAAAAAGACCGCGGTGGGCAAGTATTCCCACCCCAGCGACTGGGTCTTCCTGCTGCTGCTGGCGCTCTCGGTGCTGAGCGGCTTCGTCATCGTCGGCTTCCGCTTCCTTGGCCTGCCCATGGCGGCCTACGTCACAGCTGTTTTTCACCTGGTCGTGGTCTTCGACCTGCTGATCACTTTCCCGTTCAGCAAGTTCGCCCACGTCATTTACCGGCCGGTTGCCCTGTGGCTGTCCGGCTTGAATATGAAGTGAAGATGCCGGACGTCCTAGAGACTGGCCGGTTCTGTGAACGGCCGTCCCCTTGGGGGGCTGGCCGGTTCTATGAACGGCCGTCCCCCTGGGGGGATTGCCGGATTGAAATAGTCAAATAGAAAATCGAGGAGGAAATAAAATGAGCGACGCGCAACCCGTCGAGAAAGCCAGCATCGTGGTCATGAGCGGCGACATGGACAAGGTCATGGGCGCCTTCATCATCGCCAACGGCGCCGCCGCCTTTGACATGCAGGTCTCCATGTTCTTCACCTTCTGGGGGCTGAAGGCCATCCAGAAGGGCAATCTCACCGGCAAGGGCTTCATGGGCCGGATGCTCGGCGTGATGAACCGCGGCGGCATCGACCGCCTCGGCCCCTCCAAGTTCAACTTCGGCGGCATGGGGCGATGGATGTTCAAGAAGATGATGAAGAACCGCAAGGTCACGCCGCTGCCTCAGATGCTCAAGCAGGCCCAGGAGCTCGGCGTAAAGCTCACCGCCTGCGAAATGAGCATGAACGTCATGGAGATCAAGAAGCAAGACCTGATCGACGGCGTGCAGATCGGCGGCGTCGCCTCCTTCATCGCCGACGCCTCGGAGAGCAAGTTCTCTTTGTTCATTTAAGAAAATGTAGATGTGTAGAAGGGTAGAAGGGGAGAAGGAGAAGAAAGCGGGCACTCGGTCGAAGCCATTTTAACTGGAACCTGCTATTTCTTTTCACTTTGTGTCTAATTTGCTATCCTTATACGTGCATGGGGGAAAAAATTCTGTCTCTTGGCCAGCGACAAAAACTGGACCAACTCTATGAAAAAGCGCCGGTCCTGCGCCTGGGAGCGTACGACAAGCTGGTCGTATTTTCCGACCTGCACATGGGCAACGGCGGCGGCCGGGACGATTTTGCCCCCAATGCCGGGCTGTTCCAGGCCGTGCTGCGCGATCACTACCTGAAGCAGGGCTCCATCCTGGTGCTCAATGGCGACATCGAGGAGCTGGCGGGCTTCTCGCTGGCCAGCATCGCCACGCGCTGGATCGAGGTCTACGCGGCGTGGCAGGAATTCGCCGACCGCGGCGCGCTGTACAAGCTTGCCGGCAACCACGACCTGGCCTTGCTGCAGCGCCGTCCCGCCGATCTGCCCTTCCCGGTAGCCGAATCGCTGCGCCTGGAGATCGGGGCGAAGCGGCTGTGGCTTTTTCACGGGCACCAGGTCTATCGCCTGAATTGGGTGTTCGAGGCCCTGGGGTCGCTGGTCACGCGCTGGCTGCTCCACCCCCTGGGCATCGGCAACTACACGGTGGCGCGCAGCGCCAGCCGCCGCTTTCACGTCGAGCGCCGGGCTTACCTCTATGCCCGGGCCTGCGGCATTTTGGCGGTGATAGGCCATACGCATCGGCCTCTCTTTGAATCGCTGTCGGGCCTCGACGCGGTCAAGTTCGAGATCGAGAACCTGTGCCGCTCGTTCCCCGCGGCCGGGGAAGAGGAGCGGCGGAAACTCAAGCAGCGCATGGAGCGCCTGAAGAGGGAATTCGTCGAGCAGCGGCGGCGCGACCGGCGTTCGCGCGGGGAAGAGAGCCTCTACCACGAGGGGCCGCTGCTGCCCTGCCTGTTCAACTCGGGCAGCGCCATCGGCCGCCACGGCATCACCGCCATCGAGGTCGCCGGGGGCCGCATCGCCCTGGTCATCTGGTCAGACCACCGCCGTTCCAAAAGGTACTCCGAGGCCGCCGGCTATCAGCCGCAGCGGCTGGGCGACAGCCACTATTACCGGGTGGTGCTTAAGGAAGAGGACCTGGATTATATCTTTGCCAGGATAGAGCTGTTGAGATGACTGTGGGCTATGGAACTCGGCGTAAGGCGTACGGCATACGGCGTACGGCAACAGCACAGAACGAACTAGAGACGTCAGACGCTAGACGTTAGACGTTAGCAAGGCAGCAATCAAATTTTCTGGTATTTTTACTTTCCCTCCCTGCCTCTCCATCTATCTATACCTCTGAAAGAGATCGCTCAATTGCTTGTTACTAACACTATCACTATCACTACCACTGTTAGTTCGTTACGTTTTTTACTAACACTAACACTATCACTAACACTAGTTCTTCTGTTATCCTATACTTATGGCTAGACCGAGCTCCCTATCTCCGCGCCTCCGGCGCAAGCTGGACCGCCTGTACGACGAAGCACCGGTGCTGCAGCTGCAGGACGACGACCGGCTGGTGGTGTTTTCCGACCTGCACCTGGGCAACGGCGGCGCCGACGACGATTTCCTGAAGAACGTCCCTGTTTTCAGCGCCGCCCTGGCCGGCTATTATGAAAAGTCCAACTACTACCTTGTGCTGAATGGCGATATCGAGGAATTGGCGCGCTTTTCGCTGGCCAGCATCACCGCGCGCTGGTCGGATGTCTACGCCCTCTGGGCCGGCTTCGCCGCCCGCCACGCCCTGTTCAAGCTGGCCGGCAACCACGACCTGGCCTTGCTGCACCGCCGCCCCGGCGACCTGACCTTCCCGGTGGGGGAGTCGCTGCGCCTGGAGATCGGGGACAAGCCGCTGTGGCTCTTTCACGGCCACCAGGTCTCGCGCCTGGACTGGGTGTTCCAAACCCTGGGCACGCTGCTGCTGCGCTGGCTGCTGCACCCGCTGGGCATCGGCAACTACACGGTGGCCCACAGCAGCCGTCGCCGCTTCCGCGTCGAGAGAAGGGCCTACCTCTACGCGCGGGCGAAGAAAATGCTGGCCGTCATCGGCCACACCCACCGGCCGCTGTTCGAATCGCTGCCGCGCCTCGACACCGTGAAGATGGAGATCGAGAGCCTTGTCCGCCGCTATCCGCAGGCAACGGCAGCCGACAAGCCGGGCCTGGAAAGGCAATTGGCCAGCCTGAAGCGGGAATACGCCGAGCTGCAGGCCGGGGAGCGCCCGCGGCGCGGCGAGAGCCTCTACCACGACGGCCCGCTGCTGCCCTGCCTGTTCAATTCGGGCTGCGGCATCGGCCGCCACGGCATCACCGCCATCGAGTTCGACGCCCGCCGCGCCCGGCTGGTCTACTGGTTCGACCGCCGGCGCAGCGAGAAATACTTCGAGGCCGAGGGCTACCGGCCCGAGCCGCTGGTGGGCACGGATTTTTACCGCGTGGTCCTGAAGGAAGAGGAGCTGGATTATATATTCACCAGGATCAATTTGCTGGGATAGTTCTCGGCAGACGGCGTACGGCATACGGCAGATGGCAAGAAATTAATTCCCAAATTCCAAGCACCAAATCACAAATAAATTCCAGTTTTCAAATTCCAATGACCCGAACGAAGAAAAGGCTAGTGGCCGATCTAAAGGTTATATGTGATATACGGTTGATGGTAAATGGCAGACGGCAGGAGGAAGGCGCTTTAAAGGTAAAAGGAAAAAGGTAAAAGGAAAAAGTAAAAAGTGAAGAAATAGGCAATTATGGAATTGTATTTCTTGCTTTCTCCTGTCTTCCCTATACCCTGAACCCTATACCCTGTACCCTGGTGCTATTTCTTGTCTGGCTTGGGCCTTAATGCTTCGATAAAAGAGGCATCGACCCAGTAGATGGCGGGATTGCCGTTGGGCGCGCTGCCGTGCATCCCGGCGATGGTTTCGTAGGTCAGTCGCGCCGGCATCGTTTTTGGCGCGGGCATGCGCGATGACATGAAGAAGAGGTACTTGCCATCGGCCGAGAGGCTGGCCGAGTGCTCGTCGGCGGGCGTGTTGATCGCTGGCCCGAGATTGACCGGTTCGCTCCAGCTCTCGTCTTTATTGTGAAATACGACATAGTAATCGCAGCCGCCCAGGCTGTCCGGCCGGCCCCAGACGGGGACGATGGCCAGGCGGCCGTCGGGAGAAAAATAGGCGTTGTAACGCGCCTTGCCGGCATTGATCTGCGGCGGCAGTTTTTCCGGGACGACGTACTTGCCGTCGACCCAGCGGCTGCGGTAGATGGCTTCGCCCTCCTTGTCGGGACCGGTGAAATACAGGGTGCCGTCGACAGTGGTGGTGGGAAAGAATTCGCCGCCCGGGGTATTGACCGGCGCGCCCAGGTTCACAGGCTCGCCCCAGCCGTCGCCGCGGCGCTCCATCACCCAGATGTCCTCGTCGCGCTCGCTGAATTTTTTTCCGGCCACCGGGCGGTTGGAGGCGAAAAAGAACTTTTTGCCGTCCGGGGAGATGTGCGGTTCGATGTAATGGACCCCGGGCTGGTCCAGCCCGGGCACTACGAACGGGGCGCTCCAGCGGCCGTTCTCCCAGCGGCAGCCGACGATGTTGCTCAGCTTGTACTGCCCCAGGATGACGCAGAAATAGATCTCGCGGCCGTCGGGGGTCATGGCGATATCGCGGGTATGCATGCCCGTGCCCACGATGCCCGGCGCGAACAGCTGCGGCACGCTCCCGGGCGGGGTCTGGCCGAGATAAGGCTTGCTGATCTCCGGCCCCTCAGCCCCCAGCGCCACTATCCCCAGCAGTGCCATCATCAATACAGCCCGGATAATGATTTTCATGTTCGCTCCATTTTTCAAGTATTCAACCTACGGCTTTGGATCTCGTGCTCGCCCTTTCTTACTTTTACCTTTTAACTTTTTCCTTTTACCTTTATATGATTTCCCTTCCTGCAATACCAGGCCCGCAATTCTATTTCCCCGTGATCTTTTTGGCATACTCCAGGAACTCCGGCGGCGGCTCCAAAATGAGGATGCCCAGCTTGCCGTTCTTGCTCTTGGTGAGGTCGGCGTCGATGCTCCAGCGCACGCTGCCCTTCATGGGCACTTTCTTGCCCTCGATCTCCATCAGGACCCCGATCTCCTTGTAGGTGGGGATGAAGTGCCAGGTGCTGACGGATATGCCGGTGGCGGAAATGTCGGTGAGCCGGCAGCTGTAGGTCTGGTCGTCGTCCTTGATGATGACCTTCTTCTCTTCCATCTTCCTCGGCGCTTTCCTGTTCTTCATCTTATTCCTCCGGGCGTCTGATTGTCTTTTTTCTAGCATAAAACGCATTTGCAATCAATCGGGAATAACCATAGTGCAAGTGTCCAGGCTATCGCAAAAGCAGGTTCGACGTTCGAAGTTGAAAGGCACTGTTGAAGCGTTGACGAGTTGAAGGGTTGAAGCGTTAAGGCACCGCTTTTAGGAAATGCCTTTTTCCGAACTCATGAACCCTTGAACTCTTTTACCCTTGAACTGGTGCATAAAACATCGAACTTCGAACCTCGTCTTCTTATCTGCCTCTTGGCACATTTCACTCGGTCACGATCGCAGTGCCTTTTTGCAGGTCTAATGTGGCGATCAGGATGCCGGCCAGCATGATGACGCCGCCGACAAAGAAGGAAAACGTGATGCCGATGCCGAAAAAGAGCCAGGTGAACAGCGCCGTGAGCGGCGGGTTCAGGTAGACGAACAGCGACACGTTGGAAGCGTGCCAGCTCTTGATGGCGATGTTCCAGAAGGTGAAGGCCAGGATGGTGCAGGCGATGGAGAGGAACGCGGCGGCGCCGTATTCCAGCGGGCGCAGGGAGAGGGTCATTCTGACAAAGGGGCTGTCGATGAAGAAGAACAGCGGCAGGCTGCCGATGGCCAGGCTGACGAAGTTGAACACCAGGGGCGAATGGTCCTTCAGCGCCGGCTTGATGATGATGGTGGCCGCCGCCCAGCTCAGCGGGCCGCCCAGGACCAGCAGCGCGTAGGGGACCCTTTCGAGGGCGATCCAGGTGCCGCCCGCACCCCCGACCCGGCCCAGGAGCACGACCAGCGCCAGGCCGGCGAACG
>JBGSPO010000135.1:0-4271 GCA_041738575.1 Candidatus Aminicenantia bacterium | reverse complement strand
CGGCCTCCGTGTCGATGACGGCGTTCACTCCCAGGGGCAGGATCCGGGCGCTCCGGGCGTGCCCGAAGGGCAGGTCATGGATGACGGGGATGCCCAGCCCTGACAGGCGCTCGCGCCAGCGCCCGTAAAACACCCGCTTCTCGGTCGCATCCCTGAAGCAGCCGGGGAACTCCCCCAGCAGCAGGGCGCGCAGGCGCCTGAACACCCCGGCCTGCTCGCATTGCCAGAGCATGCGGTCAAGGCGGTAGGGTTTTTCATTGACGTCCTCCAGTAGCAGGATGCGCCCTTTCACTTCCGGGTGGTACGGGGTGCCGAGCAGCGAGACGAAGTTGGACAGGCAGCCTCCGGTCAGCGGGCCCCGGGCGCGGCCGGGGCATAGGACCTCGCCCTCGAAGATCATGGGGTCCTGGTTGGCGATCAGGGCCGCCAGGACACCCTCACGGTCGTAATTGCCGGAAGCCAGCCCGCCATAGATCATGGGGCCGTAAAAAACGACCATCTGGCGCTTGTCCAGCAGGTACCACAACAGGTAGCTGGCATCGGATGAGGCGACGACCACCTTCGGAGCCTGGATCGCCAGCCCCGCCAGCAGGGGCAGCAGGTAGTTGGCGCCGTAGCCGCCGCGCCCGGCCCAGACGGCCTTGATATCCGGGTCGGAGAAAAAAGCCTGCAGGTCGTCCATGGCCTGCTGCGGCGGCCGCGAGCGGAAGTCCTCGCCGGACAGCGGGTTTTTGACTTCGCGCGGGCGGAATCCCAGGTCGCGCAGGGCCTGCAGGCCCTGGCCGCGGAAGGGCTCCCGGGCCGGCGACGACGGCAGGAAGACGCCGACCGCATCGCCGGACTGCAGCGGATCAGGCCTGAGGCGCATGCTTGGCGAACCTCATGACCACGGTCGTCCCCTTTCCAGGGCAGGACTCGATCTCCAGCCCGCCGCGGTGCAGCTCCAGGAAGCGGCGGGCGATGACCAGCCCCAGCCCGGTCCCCAGGTCCTTGGTGGAAAACTCCTCCCTGGCGATGCGCTCCAGTTCCTCGCTGGCCATGCCTTCGCCGTTGTCGCGGACGCGCACCACGACCAGGCTTTCTTCCTGTTCCAGCGCCATGTCGATTTCCCCCGGTCCCGCGCCCAAGGCCTCCAGGGCATTGGTCAGCACATTGTCGATCACCTGCCTGATCTTCTGGCGGTCGGCGACGACGTCGATCGCCCCGCTCCCGGCGGCGGCCACGGAAAAGCGCACGCGGGGGTAGATCCCCCGCAGGTGGGAGACGGCCTCCGTGACCAGGTCGTCCAGGCGGAATGGCTCGACCTTCAGCTCGTCCAGCTTCGAGAGATTCAGGAAGCCGAAAGCCACCCGCCGCAGGTGCTCGGTCTCCTCGATGATGTAGCGCACGGCGCTGGCGATCACCTCGCGCCCCGCCTCCCCCTTGTCCTGCAGTGAGCGCAGGATCTGTTCGGCGGACAGGCGGATCGGCGTCAGGGGGTTTTTCACCTCGTGGGCCACTCGGCGCCCCAGCTGCACCAGCGTCTTCATCCTGGCGATCTCGCTGGCGTTCCGCTGTTGGGCCTGGATCCCCTCCAGCATGGAGTTGAAGCCCTGGTACAATTCTTTCAGCTCGCTCTCGGAGGGGATGTCGGTCAGCGGCTGCAGTTCTCCCCGCTGCACGTCGGCCATGCCGCGGTTCAGCCGGTGGATGGGGGCGACGATCTGGTTGCGGAAAAAGAAGGCCGCCGCCAGGCCGATCACGATCAGCACGAAAAAGATCGTCACCATGAAATCGGTGTAATAGCGCCGGGCACGCAGCTGTTCGGCGCTGTCAAAGGGGAACTCGATCTGGAAGACGTAGTCACCGGCCGTCCTGAAGAACAATTCCAGGGTATCGCCGTCCTGCCGCAGATCGAACTGCCGCCCCTCCTGCTGCAGCTGATCGCGGATGCGGGAGTTCAAATAGACCGGCAGCTGCGAGCGGATGATCTTGCGGTGGTCCGAAGTGTAGAGCAGCGTCCCGTTCTCGTAGACGCTGATGTCGTTCTCCAGGATCTTCTCCAGCAGGAACATGTGCTCCTGGGTGATCTCGCCGCCGCCGGCCAGCAGGTTGTGGATAATGTTCAGCGCGGAGCGGCCGCGGCGATACGTCGCCTGGCTGCGGCGTATTTCCTGGGAGCTGGCATTGAAATTCAGGGAAAAAAGGGAAAAAACCGTGGCCGTGATCATGGACAGGAGGAGCAGGATGGCGAAGACCTTCATGGAAAACGAGCCGAAAAAGGGGCGCCAGCGGAATTTTCGCAGGCGCCGCAGGTTGAAGAGCGCCGCCAGCAGCAGGACGAAGCCCAGCACCTGGATGTATTCCGAGAACGATTTGAAAAACGTGTCCGCGGGAAAAAAAATGACCGCCGTCTCGTCGCCGATCTTGAAGACATAGCCGCTGTAGTCCTGGCCCATGGAGCGGAATCCCACCCAGGCCTCGCCGGCGCCCGCCAGCGCCTTCAGGCCATCCAGGTTGATGTTGGCCGGGTTCTCCAGGATGCGCCAGTTCTCGTCCAGCTTGATGTAGCCGAGGCCGGCATCGGGGATCTTGCGATCCACGGTGAGGACCGACTGCGCCTCGCGGCTCCTGAGCAGCAGGTCGGCCGTGTTCAGCACCTGGACCATGATGTAGCCGAGGTAGCGCTGCTTCTGGAAGACGTTGATCGTGGCCACGGCCAGCCGCACATTCCTCCCGAACAGGACGGCTTCCACGTTCTCCACGTGCCAGAATGGGAAGAAATCCTTCTTGTTCAGCGGGATGTAGGGGATCTGGTAGGAAAAGGAGCGCAGTACGCGGTTGTCGGCGGCCACCACGTGGATCCCCGAGGCGATGCTCTCGCGGGCGGCCAGGGTGTTCTTCCAACAGTCGGAGAGCTCGTCGGGCTGCAGTCCGTCGAAAAAGGCGAAGAAGGGCGTATTGCGCGAGTTCAGCTCGTAGACGATCTCGCGGGCCACCAGTTTGGCATAGTCGTTCTGGCTGGAAAAAATGGGCTTCAGGTTCTCCGAGACGAACGCCCGGCGCTCGTGGAGCGCGTATTGTCCCAGCCAGGAGCTGGCCGAGAGGGCCAGCAGCAGCAGCGGCACGGCCGCCCGCACCCAGGGCCAGGGCGGGCGCAGGAGCAGGATCGCGAAGGCCATGGCCAGGAGCAGGGGCGCCAGGAACGGCAGGGGCGCGAAGCGCCAGAAAAAGACGAGCAGGGCCGCCTGCAGCAGCAAGAGCGGCCAGGCACTCATCCCCGTGCCGGGCCCCATGAAAGCAGCGGCGGCCAGCAGCGGTGCGGCGAACAGGCAGACGACCAGCGCCAGCAGCCCGAGGTACTCCCCGTTCAACGCGAAGTCGCCGAAAGGGAAATCGACGCTCCGCAGAACGGCGTCGGCAGTAAAAAAAGCGGCCAGGGCCGCCACGTTGAACAAGGCCAGGGCCGGCAGGTCGCCGGACGGGCGCATCTTTTTCAGGCACAGGCGGGAGGCCAGGAACAGGAAGCCGAACAAGGCGAGCAGCTGGAAGACCGAACGCGCGCCGCCGGGGAAACCGGGAAAATAAATATCGCGCGGCGCCAGCCAGGCGATCTCCCACCATGAAGTGAACGCCATGCCGGCCAAAGCGAGCAGGCGGATGCCAAAACGCAGCGCGGTGCTGCCGCCGCCGGCCAGGAACAGCGCCAGGAAGAAAAGGAAACCCAGCCCGTAGGCCAGGGCCTTGCGCGTCCGCTGCGCCTGCAGCGCCAAGGTCTTTTGGGAAAACACCAGCGACAGGATCAACTGGTTCCGGCTGGCCTTGAAAACACGCGTATAATAAAAGCGCTCCTGGGCACGATCGAAGGAGAACTCCCCGGCCGCGGCGGCCAGGGGGCGGCCGGAGAAATTCAGGAGGAAAACGGGATAGTCATAGGCCGCGACCCCGTGCAAGGGGCTGGAGCGCAGGTTCATGAAAAAGCGGATGTAATAGGTGCGCGCGGCGACCCGGCGCAGGAAATACACATCCTGGTTCTTCCGGATCAGCCCCCAGCCGCCATCGGGCAGTTCCATGGGCTTGAAAAAGAAGATCTCGCCGACATAACCGGTGATGATGCCGTTGTCCGCCAGGATCAGCGCCTCTTTCTTTTCCAGGTCGGCCCCGTCCAGGCGTCCGGCGGCGAATGCCCGTCCCAGCCGGTCGGAGCGCAGCAGGCAGCCTTGCACGGCTTTCGCCAGCACGGCTTCCATGCGCTGCCCATCGTTCTCGACCCGGGCCCCTACTTCCGAGGG
>JBGSPO010000112.1:0-6370 GCA_041738575.1 Candidatus Aminicenantia bacterium | reverse complement strand
GCGCCCGAGACATCGAAGGCGCCCGAGACATCGAAGGCGCCCGAGGCATCGAAGGCGCCCGCCGCTGCCCCTGCGGCAGGGAGCTGGGGTGCAGACTTTTTGGCGAGCAACCGCGCTGCAGAGGCGCAGGTCAAGCAGGCCGTGCTGTCGCTGCCCGGGGGCCCGGCCTCGCTGCTGGGCCAGGCCACCGCCGCCGAGAAGAAACTGGACGAAGTGGTTTTCGCCCTCCGCGGCCTGGAGCCCAAAGCCTCCGACGAGGAGATCCCGCCGGCGTCCATGCCGCTGTGGTCGCGCCTCTCGACCATCATCTATAACCAGATGGCTACCACCGCCGATCCGGGCCAAAGCCAGGCGGAAGGGGTGCGCATCGTCAAGGAGGAGTTGGCGCCGCTGCTGCTCAAGCTGAAAGCCGTGGCCGCCGAGGACCTGCCGGCCCTGGAAAAGGCCCTGGATGCCGCCAGGGCGCCCTGGACCCCGGGGCGGCTCCTTGAATTGAGGGACTGACGGCAACCGATCCGAACCGGGGCGGGCCGCCCGGCGCCGCCCCTTTTTTTGGTGTTTTTTTCGCGCCCTAGCGGCCGGAGAGGCTTTCGCCCAGCTCGATAAAGCGGGCGACGTCCGCGGGTTTTTCCAGGCGCTTGTTGGCCAGCGTCAGCGACAAGCGGGCGGGCGAAGAGCGCACGACGATGGGGAGTTGCGCCGGCCAGCCCAGCAGGAGATCCTCGGAGCGCGCCGGCAGCAGGCCGCCGGCCGGCGGTTTTCCCCTGGCGAATAAGACATAGCGCGAGTCCAGCCTTTCGCCGGCGGAGCAGGCCTGGAAGCCGGCCATTTCCTCGCCCAGGAAACGGGATAGCAGCTCCGGCGGCATTTTGGAGATATCCAGCATGCCCCCCAGGCGGCAACCCAGGATGAAGGTGCTGCGCCCGGGATCCTCGCCTTTGGCCGACCATTGGCTGGAATGCCCCCAGTCGGACGAACCGGGCGTCGTTTCGCGGCCGCTGGACCGCGACACGGCCTCGAACACCCAGCCGTCGCCCTCGATGCGGTGGCCGTGGTGCAGGGAGCCGCTGTCATAGAGGTATGCCCAGCCCCGCTGGACGCTGAGGTCGCGCAGAGCCGCGATGCGCTTTTTTTTGGCCCGGCCGGTCCAGAAGAAAATGCCGGCGACTCCGATCGCCGTTACCGCCGCCACCACGATCCCGGAGATCACATCCTTCATGCCGCCCTCCGTTTAACCCATTGGCTTCGAATAAGCGATTCTAGCAGACAGGCGCCGCGATGGGAAGAAGCCGCGGGCGAGGGAGGGCGGGGTACCGGGAGGCGGCTACTCGATCTCGAAGAGCAGGTGGCTGGCCAAAATGTTGTCCCCTTCCTGCACGCCCATGGACTTGATCACCCCCGACTTGGGGGCGCGAATCTCGTTCTCCATCTTCATGGCCTCGTGGATGAGGACGATGTCGTTCTCCTCGACCTTGTCCTGCGGGCGGAAGTAGATCTTCTTGATGTAGCCGGGGATGAAGCTGCGCACCGAGCCCGACTTGGAGGCGCTGACCGGCTTCTCCTTGTAGTAGAACAGGCTGTCGATTTTCAGCAGCGAGGCCGAGTAGAACTCCTCGTCGACGTAGATGCCTTGGGGATAGCCGTTCTCGTCGCGGACGAACTCCACCTGGTGCAGCTTGTTGTCGACGAACAGCGACAGCACCTCCTCGCCCTGCACCTCGCCGATCAGGATCTCGAGCTTGTTCTTGTCGAGCTTGATCTCGGTGGGCGAATGGAAGGTGGCGCTGTTGGCGATCTCGGCCTCCACGACCTTTTTATCCACGAGGAACTTATACTTCATGGTTCACCTCAATAGGGGCTGAAGATCCGCTTGAAGAACCCGGGCTGCTTCATTTTTTCCAGCTTGCCCTTGTAGTTCTTCTTGCGGTTGTCGAGGTGGAAGTCGGCGGCCAGCAGGGCGGCGGCCACCAGCGACTGCTCCTCGGTGTTTTTCAGCTTGCTGAAGTCGAACTTCAGGTGCAGGAAATCAATGATGGTGCCGCCGCTGCGCAGGTCGGCGTTCTCCAGCAGGTGCTTCAGGAAGACCAGGTTGGTGCGGATGCCGCGAATGATGATGTTGTCCAGGAAGATGCGCATGTCGTTGATGGCATTGGGCCGCTCGACGGCATAGGTCAGGATCTTACCGATGAAGGGGTCGTACATCGGCGTCACCCGCGCCCCGGTATAGAGCGTGGTCTTAAAGACGTTGCGGATGGTGGAGTAGTGGAAGAAATGGCTGATCTGGCCGGTGGAGGGCAGGAAGTGGTTGTAGGGGTCCTCGGCCATCAGCGAGACCAGCAGCACCGTGTGCTTGGGCTTGACGATGCGAACTCCGTGCACGTCGTGCAGCAACTCGCCGCGGGCGATGACCACCTGCTTCTTGAGGAAATTCGACAGCAGGTGCACCTCGGAGATCAGAGTGTTGATCTGGAAGGTGGGGTTGATCTCGGAGAACAGGCACTCGTTGTTCTCCACGATGAACTCGACGTAGCCCAGCCCCACGTAGTCGATCTTCTTGAGCAGCGCCTGCGAGCGCTCGTAGAGGCTGGTGCGCAGGGTCTCGTCGACGTTCGGCGAGGGCGACTCCTGGAAGATCTTCTGGAAGCGGCGCTGGATCGAGGACTCGATCTCGGGCAGAAAGAGGATGTTGTCCTTGGCGTCGCGGAAAAAGGGGATCTCGATATGGTGGGCATACGGCCGGAACTCTTCGAAGAAAATGCCGTTGCGGGCGTTCTCCTCGCGCTTCAGCAGGTTGGCCACCTGTTCCTGGGCGTCGCGCCGGTAGTCGGCGACGCGGATGCCCCTCCCGCCCGAGCCCTTCAGCGGCTTGATGATCAGCGGGTAGGTGAAGCCTTCGTCGCAGGACTCGCAGTCCAGGGGGCTGTGGATCAGCTCGGAGAACTTCAGCACCGGCAGACCGACGGCGGCTGCGGTCTGCCGCAGCTTGATCTTGTCCTCCACCTGGGCCAGCACCCGGGCGTCGGGGCCGATGAAACGGATATTGTTCTCGCGGCAGAGCCTGGCGAACTCGGGGCTCTCGGCCAAAAAGCCGTAGCCGGGGTGGATATAGTCGGCGTGGACCTCGCGCGCTTTTTCCAGAATGGCCTCGCTGTCCAGGTAGCTGTCCTCCAGCCGCGATGAGTAGAACTTGAAGCTGCGGTCGGCCAGCTTGACCGGCAGGCTCAGGGCATCCTCGGGGGAGTGCATCAGCAGGGTTTCCATACCCATGCTATTCAACGAATTGATGATGTCCAGGGCGATGACGCCCCGGGTGGGGATCAGGACCTTTTCTTTCATGACCTCTCCTTAGAGGGGGATGTTGCCGTGCTTCTTCGGGGGCAGCTTCAGCGACTTGTTGGCCAGGGCCTCCAGGTTCTTGATCAGGAAGGGCCGGGTCTCCACCGGCAGGATGATCTCGTCGACGTAGCCGTAGGCGGCCGGCTCCCTGGGGTTGGCAAATTTTTCCTTGTATTCGGAGATCAGCCGCTCGCGCACCGTTTCCGGCTCGACGGCCTCGGAGATGTCCTTCTTGAAGATGATGTTGATCGCCCCCTGCGGGCCCATGACGGCGATCTCGGCCGTGGGCCAGGCGCAGACCACGTCGGCGCCCAGGTGCTTGGAGCTCATGACGATGTAGGCGCCGCCGTAGGCCTTGCGGGTGATGACCGTCAGCTTGGGCACCGTGGCCTCGGAATAGGCGAAAAGCATCTTGGCCCCGTGCTTGATGATGCCCAGCTGCTCCTGGTCGCGGCCGGGCAGGAAGCCGGGAACGTCGACGAAGCTGACCAGCGGGATGTTGAAGGCGTCGCAGAAGCGGATGAAGCGCGCCCCCTTCAGCGAGGCGTGGACGTCGAGGGTGCCGGCGAAAATGCCGGGGTTGTTGGCCACGATGCCGACCGTTTTCCCGCCCAGGCGGGCGAAGCCGACCACCAGGTTCTGGGCGTAGCTCTTGTGGACCTCGAGGAACTTCTGGTTGTCGACCACCACCATGATCAGTTCCTTGACGTCGTAGGGCTTGTTGGGGTTGACCGGCACGATCTCATTGAGCCGGTCGTCCATGCGGTCGAAGGGGTCGCTGGCCGCGGCGTCGGGGGGCGGCTCCATATTGGAGGCGGGCAGGTAGCTGAGCAGCTCCTTGACCATGTCCAGGGTGTCCTTCTCGTCACGGCCGACGAAGTGGGCCACGCCGGAGATGGTGGCATGGCTCTCGGCGCCGCCGAGGTCCTCGAAGGTGACCTCCTCTTTGTTCACCGCCTTGATGACCTCGGGGCCGGTGACGAACATGTAGCTCGACTTGTCGACCATGAAGACGAAGTCGGTGATGCCCGGCGAATAGACGGCACCGCCGGCGCAGGGTCCCATGATCACCGAGACCTGGGGGATGACCCCCGAGGAGATGGTATTGCGGAAAAAGATGTCGCCATAGCCGGCCAGGCTGTTGATCCCTTCCTGGATGCGGGCGCCGCCCGAATCGTTGATGCCCACGACCGGGGCCCCAGCCTTCAGGGCCAGGTCCTGGATGTTGACGATTTTCTTGGCGTGCATTTCGCCCAGCGAGCCGCCTAGGACGGTGAAATCCTGGGAGAAGACATAGACCACCCGGTCGTTGACCTTGCCGAAGCCGGTAATGACGCCGTCGCCGAGGAATTTCTTCTTGTCCAGGCCGAAATTGCCCGAATGGTGGGAGACATAGCCCTGCAGCTCGACGAAGGTGTCGGGATCGAAAAGGTATTCGATGCGGTCGCGGGCCGTCATCAGGCCGCGGGCCCGGCGCTGGGCCAGCTTGTCAAGGCCGCCGGCCGCATCTTTCTCTTCTCGCAGTTTGATCAGGTCCTTGATCTTGGTTTTCATAGCTTCACCTGCAGGTCAAATTGTATAATCATTCCTGCAAAAAAGCAAATCATCCCTGTCCCAAAGTCGGGAAAATGCCGCTCTGACCCCGATAAATGGCCATTCCGGGCGATCCGCTGCCGAAAAAACCCCGTCCCGGGCTGTCCGCCGGGGCTTCCATGGTTGAAAACAGCCCGGAAATATGGTAAAAATAAGGCAATGAAACACATATTATTCGTGGTCAACCCCGTCAACACCAACGGCGATTTCGTCTACCTGATCCAGCACGCCTCGCTGGTGGTCAAGCTGGTCCTGCTGCTGCTGATCTCCTTTTCCATCATCTCCTGGGCCATCATTATCTTCAAGCTCATGGAATATTCCCGCGCCAGGAAAAACAGTATCAAATTCCTGGATTTTTTCAAGAAAAACAAGAATTTCAGCGAGATCAACAGCGCCAAGGCGCTCTACGGCAACAACCCCCTGGGGGAGATCTTTCGCTTCGGCTACCGCGAGATATCCCAGCAGACCGGCAGCGGCCAGAAGCTGGATAAGATCGACACGGACAGCCTGCACCGGGCGCTGCTGCGCGCCTCCAATCAGGAGATCACCCGCTTCGAGCGCCTGAACGGCTTCCTGGCTACCTGCGCCTCCGCCACCCCGTTCATCGGCCTGTTCGGGACGGTCTGGGGCATCATGACCTCATTCCAGCAGATCGGCATCCAGATGAACGCCAACCTGGCCACCGTCGCCCCGGGCATCGCCGAGGCCCTGATCGCCACGGCCCTGGGCCTGTTCGCCGCCATCCCGGCGGTCATCTTCTACAACCTGCTGCTGAACAAGCTCAAGGTGCTCATCGCCATGATGGAGGACTTCGTCCTCGAGTTCCTCAACCTGAGCGAGAAGCTCCGCTGATGCACGTTCCCCAGAGACAACGTTCGCACCGCCTGCACGGCAACCTGGCCGAGATCAACATCACGCCATTGGTCGACGTCATGCTGGTGCTGCTGATCATCTTCATGGTCACGGCGCCGATGATGCAGACGGGCATCACGGTCAAGCTGCCCGCGGCCGAGACGCGTAGCAACCCGAGCTCCGGCGGCCTGGTGCTGACCCTGACCAAGGACCGCTACGTCTACATGAACGACCAGATCGTCAACCTCTTTTTCCTGGAATCGCGGCTAAAAAGCCATTTCCTCAACAGCGACAAGAAAGTGGTCTTTCTCAAGGCCGACAAGAGCCTCACCTACGGGTATATCATCGAGGTCATGGACATCATCAAGCTCGCCGGCGTGGACACGGTCGGCATGATCGTGGAGCAGAAGTCGCGGCGATGAAGTTCAAGACCACGCTGGTGCTCTCCGTCGCGCTGCACGCAACTCTGGCCGCTTTTATCATGGTCCAGCCCTCGGGGAAGGGCAGCGGGGAAATGACCTATTATGTCGACCTGGTCAACCTGGGAGGCGGAGGAGGAGGGCGCGGCGGCAATGGTGGCGGCGGCGGC
>JBGSPO010000195.1:0-18330 GCA_041738575.1 Candidatus Aminicenantia bacterium | reverse complement strand
GCGCCACGTTGGCCACGGCGAACAGCAGGTCGCCGATCTCGTCCTCGGCCTCGTGCCGCCGGTTGCCGGCGATCTCGGCGCGCAGTTCGGCGACCTCCTCGCTGACCTTGTCCAGGGCCCGGGCGGCATCGTCCCAATCGAAGCCGACCCCCGAGGCCTGGGAGGCGATGCGGTTGGCCAGCAACAGGGAGGGCATGGAAGGCGGATAGTCCGAAATGACGCTCAACTTGTTCTTTTCGGCGATCTTGATCTGCTCCCAGTTGGCCTTGACCTCGTCGGCGTCGGCGACCTTGATGCTGCCGAAGATGTGGGGATGGCGGCGGACCAGCTTGTCGGCGATGCCCGAAATCACATCGCGGATGGAGAATTGATCCCCTTCGGCGGCGATCTGGGCCAGGAAGACGATCTGCAGCAGCAGGTCGCCCATCTCTTCCCTGACCGCGGCGGCATCGCCGCCGTCGATGGCCTCGATCAGCTCGTGGGCCTCCTCCAGGATGTATTCCTTCAGCGAAGCAGGCGTCTGCTTCAGGTCCCAGGGGCAACCGCGATGGGGATGGCGAAGCTTCTTCATGATCCTGACCAGGCGGGTGAATTCTTTCATTTTTTTTTCCGGAAATGGCGCTGCAAGGGTTATCATAGCGGCAAACGGCCGTCAAGGCAAGGGGCGAGGGCCATGGCGGGCCCGGCCGGACTATTGACTTTGAAGAAGTACCGGCCTTGTGATATAGTTAGGAACATGGGAAACGGGAAAATCTACCCGGAAAAAAGGGACATCCGCGCCATCGCCGTCCTGCTGGCCACCCAGGGCATGATCCGCCTGGGGGAGATCCCGGATCCCTTGAGCGGAGAGGCTGCCCTGGATGCCGAGGGCGCCCGCTTTTTTATCGACCTGCTCCAGGAGTTGCAGCGTAAGACAGAGAACAATTTGCAGGCCGATGAAGCGGCCTTCCTGGGCGACGTGCTGGAGAACATGCGGCAGCTGTTCGCCAAGAAAAAGGACGCCCCCCATGGCTAAAAGCAGGCTCTGCGCCGCCGCTGGATTGGCACTGCTGCTCGCCTGCTCCCTGGCCGCCGCCAGCCCCTGGGGCAGCCTGAAAAAGATCTATTTCTACGAGGCCAGCGGCAACCTGGTCGAAGTGCGCCGCAACCTGGAGCAACTGGACGCCCGAAGCTTGCCCCCCAACGACAAGATCGACCTGATGAGAAAGCTGGCTGAATTGGGCGACCGCTGCTTCCGCAGGAACGACGACTCCCTGGCCCAAGCGTTCTACCGGAAATCACTGGCCATCTCCCCCCAGGATGCCTGGCCGCTTTACAATAAGCTGGAAAAGCTCTCCCGGCGCCGCGGAGCCATCTTCTGGAACTTCGCCAACATCGGGCGGCAACTGTCCTTGGTGGCGCACAGCTTCACCGCTTCCCTGCTCCTGCTGGGCGGCTTCTTCAGCGTGCTCATGTTCTCCGGGCTGCTGCTCTTCTTCATGGTCGCCTCCGCCCTGACCGTCCGCTATTTCAAACTGGCCGCCCACGACTTCATCCTGGAGGGCCATTCCCGATTCAGCCTGCCGAAGTTCTTCCTGCTGCTGCTGCTGGTGCTCTGGCCGCTGCTGGTCACCGGCGGCTGGGCGCTCTACCCGTTCCTGCTCTGCGGCTTCCTTTGGAATTATTTCAACCACGACGAACGCGTCAACGTCAAGCGCATCCAGTTCCTGCTGCTGCTGCTGGCTTTTTTCTACAGTCTCGGACAGTACTTGGAAAAAAGCATGCTCAGCCCGGGCTTCCAAACCGTCCAGCAGGTCTATTCCGGCCAGCTGTTCCCTGCCGACGTTTATGGCCGCTTCGACAACGAGTTGAAGGTCATGCAGGCCTATGCCTATTATCACCGCGACCAGCCCGATGCCGCACTGGACGTGCTGCTGGAAACGGGCAGCGGCTACGCCACCCCCCTGAAGTTCAACCTGCTGGGGGACATCCACTATGAAAAGGGGAGCGTTCTCCAGAGCATCCAGTTCTACCGGCAGTCGCTCGGCCTGGACGACCGCAACCCGGCGACGCTGCAGAACTTCACCGTGGCCCTGTTGAAGAACAACGACCCCGACCTGTTCCGCTTCTACGACAAGAACTACCCGCAGATCAGCCGCATCAAGGACAAGGTCTCCTCCCTGCAAAAGAACCGCGTGCCGGAAAAGGTCCTTTGGCACCGCCTGCTGAATTTCTCCTGGCAGGGCTTCCATTTCTGGCATTTTCTGGAGATCACGGCCGTCGAGTTCCTGCGCTTCCCGGTGCTGCTGGCCATCCTGGTTATGCTGGCCTATATCTCGCTGCTGAAGAGATTCTTTCCCTCCCTGGGGCAGAGCATCTTCTGCAGCAAGTGCGGCAAGATCATCCGCAAAATGTCGATCGAGCAGGCGAAGTCGCATGCCCTGTGCGAGGACTGCTACCAGCTGTTCCTGATCAAGGACCCCATTTTCCTGGAAGCGAAGCTGCTCAAGGAAAAGGAGATCGGTCGGCAGTTCCGCTTCAAGAATTTCCTGCTGCTGGCCGTTTCGCTTGTCGTCCCGGGCTTCATGCTGAATTTCAGGGACAAAGGCAGGGTCTTCGCGCTGCTGTTCTTCCTCTGGTCGGTCGTCGCCGGCTTTTTCCTGGTCAACGCCCTGAACTTCAAGAGGGTGCTCGGGGCCGTGCCCATGTTCCTGAACATCATCGGACTGGCGGCCATCCTCCTCTACCTGGCCATTACCGCCTATTCACTGCAGGGGAACCCCGATGGCTTTTAAGGGAACGCTGCGCGAATTCAAGGTCCCGGATATCCTGCAGCTGATCTCGCTGCAGAAAAAGACCGGCATCCTGACATTCAACAGCCAGGAAGGATTCATCACCCTGATCTTCGAGGACGGCTTCATCATCGGCATCGACGCCTTCCCCAAGAAGCTGGAGATGCGCGTGGGCAACGTTTTCGTCAAGCAGGAGATCATCAGCGAGGAGATGCTGCAGCGGGCGCTGTCCATCCAGAAACGGACCAACCAGAAGGTCGGCGAGATCCTGATCGGCATGGGGCTGATCGACGAGAAGATCATTCCCGAAGTGCTCAAGATCCAGGCTACCCAGATCGTGCTCTCCCTGTTCAACTGGAAAAAGGGCGAATACAACTTCAAGGTGCTGGACTACGTCGACAAGGAGCTGCGGCTGCTCTCCCCCATCGCCGTAGACAACCTGATCATGGAAGGGGTACAGATGCTCGACGAGTGGCCGCTGATCAAAAAGGTCATCCCCGACGAGGGCATCGTCTTTGAGCCGGTATCCCTGGGCAACAAGAAGATCGCCCTGATCTCCGAGTACGACGACGACCTGCAGTCCAAGGAGGCCAACACGCTCTACATGACCGAGACCGAGGTCAACCTGCTCAAGCACATCAATGGCAGGAACACGGTCAAGGACATCGTGGAGATGGGCCTGTTCACCGAGTACAAGATCTACAAGAACCTCTACAACCTCTTCAACAAGGGGCTGATGCAGAAAAAGCTGAAGACCGAGATCCAGGAGATCCAGGAAAAGAAGCTCTTCGAGGACCTGGAGCACGACAACGCCCGCAAGCTCAGCCGCCTGGGCCAAGTCCTCCTGGCCGCGCTCGTTTTGCTCCTGCTGTTCACCTTCTTCACGCCGCTGCGACCCTTCAACGACAAGAACATGCTGCTGAAGGCGCAGCTGTTCCGCGACCGCCTGCCGATCTCCCAGCCCGCGCGCTGACCGGCGATGATAGTGCGCACCCGCCTGGAAAGGCTCTCCGGCCCCAGCGCCGTGGCCATCGGCAATTTCGACGGCTTTCACGCCGGCCACCGCCGCATCATCGAGACGCTGGCGGCCGAGGCCCGGCGGCAGGGACTGGCGGCGCTGGCCCTGACTTTCCATCCCCACCCGCGCCTTTTCTTCGGCCAGGCCATCCGCCTGATCAGCACCGATGCCCAGCGCCTGGAATGCCTGAAGCGCCAGGCGCTGGACCGCCTTTTTTTCATCGATTTTGCCACCGTGGCCGCCTGCCCGGCGCGTGACTTCGTCACGGACATCCTGCTGGACACCCTGCGCTCGCGCGTTTTGGTCGTCGGCGGCGATTTCCGTTTCGGCCGCGAACGCGAGGGTGACCTGGCCTGCCTGCAGCGCGAGGCGGCCGGCCGCTTCACCCTGATCCAGGCTCCCGATGTCGAGATCGACGGCTGCCGGGTGGCCAGCTCCCTGATCCGCAAGCTGCTCGCCGCCGGGGCCGTCCGCCAGGCCGGGCGCCTGCTGGAAAAACCCTATTTCATCGATGGCACGGTGGAGCACGGGGCGGGCCGCGGCCGTGCGATCGGCTTCCCGACCCTGAACATAGCCAGCGAAAACGCCATCCTGCCTCCCGGCGTATTCCACACCCGGGTGGAAATCTCCGGCCGCTCCTTCCCGGCGCTCACCAACATCGGCTGCGCCCCCACTTTCGGCCAGGTCCTCCGGGGGCCCAGGGTCGAGACGCATGTGCCTGGCTTCCACCGCATGGTCTACGGCAGAAAGGTCCGCCTGCACTTCATCGACAAGATCCGCGACGAAAGGAAATTCGCCGGAGCCGCCGAATTGGCGGAACAGATCCGCCGCGATTTGGACTCCCTGGGCATTTGACAAGACAAGGCTTTTTTGTTACAGTTTGGCTAAGCCTTTCTCATGCCTAACCAGGAGTCACCATCATGAATCACGAAAAAGCGGATATGGAAAACAAGCCCGCTTCCGAAGCCGGCGGCGTCCCGGCCCCCGCCGCCGAGGACAGCCCGCTGCTGCGCCGCTTCCAGGTCTCCCTGGGCCGCGAGGAGATCGCCCGCGAGATCGACCTGCTGGCCGAGGAATACAGCCAGAAGATGAAGATGCCCGGTTTCCGCCAGGGCAAAGTGCCGGTCGACGTGGTGAAAAAAGTGCACCAGCAGGCCCTGCGCGACGAGGTCATCCAGCAGGCGGTCAGCAAGCTGGCTTTCGCCCGCATCGAGCAGGACAAGCTGGCCATCGCCGGAGAACCCTACGTGGAGAAGATGGACGACCGCGGCGCGGAGGGCTTCCAGGCCGATATCGCCGTCGAGGTCCTGCCCGAGATCGAGCTGCCCGAGCTGGAAGGCCTGCGCGTCGAGATCCCGGCCTCCGCGCTCAAGGGCGAGAAGTTCGACGAAGCGCGGCAGATCGAGCAGGTGCTGGAAGGCAACAAGAAATCGCTGCCGGTCCAGGGGCGGCCCATCGCCGCCGATGACCTGGTGATGCTCATGGTGCAGTCGTCCGAGGCGGCCAGCAAGAGGAAATGGCCGCGCCAGGAGAGCTATTTCATGATGAAGGCCGAGAACCCGTCGGAGATCGCCGGCCTGTACGAAGCCTTGCTGGGCAAGCAAAGCGGCGAAAACTTCGCCCTGCAGGCCGCCTACCCCGCCGACGCCAAGAAAAAAGCCTGGGCCGGGAAGAAGATCGAGCACCAGGTGGAGATCAAGGCGGTCTACGAGCTGAAAAAACCCGAGCTGGACGAAGAATTCCTCAAGTCGCTGGGCTTGAAGACGGCCGAGGAATTCAAGCTTAAGCTCAAAGAGGAATACCAGCACCACCAGGAGCACCACCGCGACGAGGCGGTCATGGACGGCATCTTCGAGAAGCTGCTGGAAGCCAGCCATTTCCCGGTACCGCGCTCATTGCAGGAGCAGGAGGTCACCCGGCGCCTGACCCAGAACCGCCAGCCCCTGAACTTCAAGGACGAAGAAGAAAAGGCCAAGTTCAAGGAATTGCTCTTTGCCCAGGCCGAGAAGGCGGTCCGCCTGTCGCTGATCCTGGAGCGGGTGCGCTTCAAGTACCAGGTCGCGGTCAGCGACGCCGACCTGGAGAAGGAGTACATCCACCTGGCGCAGCACCACCAGGTGGCGGAAAAGGAGATCCGCAAGTATTACAGCGAGGAGAAAAAGGCGGCCGAGCTGAAGGATCACCTGCTGCAAGTGAAGATCAACGAGTTCCTGAAGGAAAAAATCAAGGTTAAAGAGGTATAACATGCCGCTCATCCCCATGGTCATCGAGCAGGCGGGGAACGTCGAACGGGCCTATGACATCTATTCCCGGCTGTTGAAGGACTCGGTCATTTTCCTCGGCTCGCCGATCGACGACAACGTGGCCAACGTCACCATCGCCCAGCTGCTGTTCCTCGAGGCCGAGGACCCGGAAAAGGACGTCTCCATCTACATCAACTCCCCCGGCGGCATCATCAGCTCCGGCATGGCCATCTACGACACCATGCGCTTCATCAAGAACGACGTGGTGACCATCTGCATCGGCCAGGCCGCCTCCATGGCCGCCATCCTGCTCGCCGGCGGCAGCAAGGGCAAGCGCTTCGCCCTGCCCAACTCCAAGGTTGTCATCCACCAGCCCCTGGGCGGCTTCGAGGGCCAGGCAACCGACATCCTCATCCAAGCCGTGGAGATGCGCAAGGTGAAGGACAAAACCATCGAGATCCTCGCCTTCCACACCGGGCAGAAGGCGGAAAAGGTCGCCCAGGACATCGAGCGCGACTACATCATGTCCGCGGACGAGGCCTTGAAGTACGGCATCATCGACTCGGTGATCGCCGACCGCAAGAAGGAGAGGAAAACGGGCAAATGAAGGAAGAAAAAGAAGCCCGCTGCAGCTTCTGCGGCATCCCCCAGTCGCGGGCGGTCAAGCTGATCGCCGGCCCCGGGGTATACATCTGCGACGAGTGCACCAAGACGGCCTACAATCTCATTTTCAGCGGCGGTGAAGCCTCCAAGCCGGCGGCCAGCGGCAAGAAGCTGAAGCTGCTCACGCCGGCCGAGATCAAGGGCAAGCTCGACGAGTACATCATCTCCCAGGACGCGGCCAAGAAAAAACTGGCCGTGGCCGTCTACAACCACTACAAGCGCATCGGCCACAACCAGAACCTGGCCAAGGTCGACATCCGCAAGAGCAATGTCCTGCTCATCGGGCCGACCGGCACCGGCAAGACCCTGCTGGCCGAGACACTGGCCAAGGTCCTGGACGTGCCCTTCGCCATGGCCGACGCCACCACGCTGACCGAGGCCGGCTACGTTGGCGAGGACGTGGAGAACATCCTGCTCAAACTCTACCAGGCCGCCGGCGAGAACAAGGAGCTGGCCGAAAAGGGCATCGTCTACATCGACGAGCTGGACAAGATCTCACGCAAGAGCGAAAACCCATCCATCACCCGCGATGTCTCCGGGGAGGGGGTGCAGCAGGCGCTGCTCAAGATCGTCGAGGGCACCGTGGCCAATGTGCCGCCGCTGGGCGGGCGCAAGCACCCCTACCAGGAGTTCCTGAAGATCGACACCAAGAACATCCTGTTCATCGCCGGCGGCGCCTTCGTCGGCCTGGACAAGATCATCCAGCGGCGCCTGAAAAAGAACGTCATCGGCTTCTCGACCCCCATGGCCAAAAGCCGCGCTTTTCACGCCGATGTCTTCGAGCAGGCGCAGCCCGACGACCTGATCCGTTTCGGCCTCATTCCCGAGCTGGTCGGGCGCTTCTCGGTGATGGGCGTGCTCAACGAGCTCGACAAGGACCAGCTGTACCGCATCCTGCTGGAGCCCAAGGACGCCCTCACCAAGCAGTTCAAGGCGCTGCTCAAGATGGACGGCGTCGACCTGGAATTTTCCAAGGAAGCCCTGGAAATGATCACCACCCAGGCCGTCGCCCGCGGCGTCGGCGCCCGGGGACTGCGCGCCATCTTCGAGGAGATCATGCTCGACCTGATGTTCGAGATCCCCTCGCGCAAGGAGTCGGTTGGCAAGGTGCTGATCGACGGCGAATTCCTCAAGGGCAAGAAATGGATCGCCTGAGCGCCAAGGAGCTCGTCCTGCCGCTGATCCCCCTGCGCGAGCTCGTGGCATTTCCCACCGTCATCGTGCCCATCCTGGTCGGCCGCGACAAGTCGGTCAACGCACTGAAGGCGTCGCTGGGCGAGTTCGGCGGCTACCTCTTCCTGGCCGCCCAGAAGAACCAGGTCACGGAAACTCCGCTTCCCGAAGAGATGTACGAGACCGGCACCATCGCCAAGATCGAAAAATCAGCCGAGCAGAGCAACGGCAGCTTCCGCATCGTCATCCAGGGGCTGAAGCGCGGCCGCATCCTGAACTACGTCGACGGCCGCGAATTCCACCTGGTGCGCCTCGAGGCCCTGGAGGAGCGCGCCGAACCCGGCAAGGACCTGCTGGAGCTGTCGCGCAACCTCATCGCCCTGTTCGAGGAATACATCAACCTGAAGCGGGTGCGTCTGCCCGGCGTCCTGACCCGCCTCAAGCCCAGCCAGCTCTCCGACGCCTCGGACATCATCATCTCCATCATCAACCTGCCCCTGAAGATCAAGCAGTCGCTGCTGGAGGAAACGGACACCTATGCCCGCGGCGTGCGCATCTACAACATCCTCAAGAAGGACGTCCTGCAGCTGCGCAGCCAGCGCGACATCGAGCCCAAGCTGAAGCGCGAGGAAGGCCAGGAGACCGACTACGACGAGTACAAGAAGAAGATCGCGGTGGCCCAGCTGCCGGACTATGTCAAGGCCCGCGCGGACGAGGAGCTGGAGCGCCTGGCGGCCATGCCGCCCTTCTCGGCCGAGGGCACGGTTTCACGCTATTACCTGGACTGGCTGCTGGCCATCCCCTGGCGGAAGCTCAAAAAGGAGAACAAGGACATCCACCGGGCGGCGCAGATCCTCGACGAGGACCACTACGGCCTGCGCAAGGTCAAGGAGCGCATACTGGACTACCTGGCCGTGCGCCTGCTGGTCAAGAAGGCGGAGGGCGAGATCCTCTGCTTCGTCGGCCCGCCCGGAGTGGGCAAGAGTTCCCTGTGCAAGTCCATCGCCCGCGCCCTGGACCGCAAGTTCGTCCGCGTCTCGCTGGGCGGGGTCAAGGACGAGGCGGAGATCCGCGGACACCGCCGCACCTACATCGGGTCTTACCCCGGCCAGATCGTCAAGGGGCTGAAGAAGGCGGGCAGCATGAACCCGGTCTTCCTGCTGGACGAGATCGACAAGCTGAACTCGGACTTCCGCGGCGACCCGGCCTCGGCGCTTCTGGAAGCCCTGGATCCCGAGCAAAATTCCGAGTTCACCGATCATTACCTGGACCTGGAGCTGGACCTCTCCCAGGTCTTTTTCATCACCACCGCCAATTTTTCCGAGAACATCCCCCCGGCGCTCCTCGACCGCATGGAGGTCATCGAGCTCCCTGGCTACACCGAGCGGGAAAAGCTGGAGATCGCCAAGAAATTCCTGCTGAAGAAGCAGGCGGAGAAGAACGGCTTCTCCCCCGACGAGATCTGCATCGCCGACGACGTGCTGCTCAGCATGATCAACGAATATACCCGGGAAGCCGGTGTGCGCAACCTGGAACGCGAGATCGCGGTCATCATGCGCAAGACGGCCCGCGGCATCATCGAGTCCGGCCAGAAGGCCCGGGACAAGGAACCCCAGGTCATCGACCGGGCCCGGCTGCAGAAATACCTGGGCATCCCCAAGTATTCCAATCAAAAGATCTTCGAGCGCAGCGAGATCGGCGTGGCCATCGGCCTGGCCTGGACGGCGGCCGGCGGCGACATCCTGGTGGTGGAGGCCCGCATGCTCAAGGGCAAGGGCGACCTGATCCTCACCGGGCGCCTGGGCGAGGTGATGAAGGAATCCTCCTCAGCCGCCTTCAGCTACACCAAGCTGAAGCTGTTCGAGCTGGAGCTGGACACCGAGGAGCTGCGCCACTACGACATCCACCTGCATATTCCCGAGGGCGCCGTGCCCAAGGAGGGCCCGTCAGCCGGCGTCACCCTGGCCGTCTCGCTGCTCTCCCTGCTGACCGGCATCCCGGTCCGCCCCGACTACGCCATGACCGGCGAGATCACCCTGCGCGGCAAGATCCTGCCCGTGGGCGGCATCAAGGAAAAGATCATCGCCGCCCACCGCTACGGCATCCGCAACATCCTCATCCCCTCGGAGAACGAGAAGGACTTCCACGAGGACATCCCCGAAGAGCTGAAGGCCGACATCCGCATCTACCCGGTCGACACCATGGACGAGCTTTTGCAGATCGTCCTCGAGCATCCCATCAAGATCAAGAACATCAGGAGCAAGATCATCCGGCCGCTGCAAGAAGCCAGCCTGCAGTAAACGATCGTTTTCCGACCATGAACATAAAAAAATCCGAACTCGCCGGTACTTTCTTCAACGCCAGCCAGCTGCCGGCCGACCCCCAGCCCAAGGTGCTGTTTTTCGGCCGCTCCAACGTGGGCAAGTCATCGTTGATCAACTCGCTGCTGGAACGGCGCCTGGCCAAGACCAGTTCCATGCCCGGCAAGACGCTGAGCGTCAACTACTACCGCGTCGACTTGTCCCCCAAGGGGACGCCCCGAACGGGCAGCAGGCTCGTCTTCGCCGACCTGCCCGGCTACGGCTACGCCAGGGTCTCCAAGGACGAGAGCGCCCGCGTGCGCAAGCTCATCGCCGATTTCCTGGCGCAGGTGGAGAACGTACGCCTGGCCGTCATGCTCATCGACTCGCGGCACGGCTTCCTGCCCCCCGACCTGGAGACGCTGGCCCAGATCGTCGAAAAAAATTTCCCCATCTTGACAATCCTGACCAAGAGTGATAAGATTTCCCTTTCGCAACAACGGGACCTCATCGCGCAATTCAAAAACAATTTCGGCCTGCTCGCCATTTCTTTCTCGATCAAATCGCCGGCGGGCAAAATCGAAATTTGGCGGCGGATCCATGAGGCCATCAAGGAGTGAACATGTATTCATTGAAAGACCTGCAAGGCATGAAAGCGCTGGAACTGAAAAAACTGGTCAAAGAGATGGAGATCGACGACAAGGAAGTCAACGATAAGAACTCCCTGTTCTTCAAGGTGCTGGACGCCCAGGCCCGCGCCAACGGCAAGCTCTTCGCCGAGGGAGTCATTGAGGTGCACAGCGAGGGCTACGGCTTCCTGCGTTTCCAGGAATACGCCTACCTGACCAGCCCCGAGGATATTTACGTCTCCCCCTCCCAGGTGAACAAGTTCGACCTGCGCACCGGCGACACGGTGTCGGGCTCAGTGCGCCCCCCCAAGACCGGGGAGAAGTACTTCGCCCTGCTCAGCGTGGAAGCCGTCAACAACGAGGACCCCGAGACAGTCAACGAAAAGCGGCGCAACGTCCGTTTCGAAAAGCTGACGCCGCTCTATCCCGACGAAAAGATCAACCTCGAGACCGGCACGGACAACATGTCCGGCCGGGTGATGAACCTGCTCACCCCCATTGGCAAGGGGCAGCGCGGCCTGATCGTCGCCGCCCCGCGCACCGGCAAGACCATGATCCTGCAGAGCATCGCCAAGTCCATCGAGGTCAACCACCCGGAAATCAACCTCATCGTGCTGCTCATCGACGAGCGGCCCGAGGAGGTCACCGACATGAGCCGCAACGTCCGGGGCGAGGTTATCGCCTCCACCTTCGACGAGATCCCCCTGCGCCACACCAAGGTGGCCGACATCGTGCTCGAGAAGGCCAAGCGCATGGTGGAGATGGGCAAGGACGTGGTCATCCTGCTCGACTCGATCACCCGCCTGGCCCGCGCCCACAACGCCATCACGCCGGCTTCCGGCAAGGTGCTCTCGGGCGGCATCGACGCCAATGCCCTGAACAAGCCCAAGAAGTTCTTCGGCGCCGCCCGCAACATCGAGGGCGGCGGCAGCCTGACCATCCTGGCCACGGCCATCGTCGACTCCGGCAGCCGCATGGACGAGGTCATCTTCGAGGAGTTCAAGGGCACGGGCAACATGGAGATCAACCTCGACCGCCGGCTGGCCGACAAACGCGTTTTCCCGGCCATCGACCTGTTCCGCTCCGGCACGCGCAAGGAAGAGCTGCTGATCGAGCGCGAGGAGCTGAGCAAGATCTGGGTGCTGCGCAAGGTGCTGGCGCAGATGTCCGAGGTCGAGGCCATGGAGCTGCTGGTGGACAAGCTCTCCAAGACCAAGTCCAACGCCGAGTTCATCAACATGATGTCGAAAGGAATGTAATTAAGCGAACAGGCTCGGTACACGGCGTACGGTGTACGGCACACGGTAAGAATAAAATTACAAGCACCAAGCACCAAATCACAAATAAGTTCCAATTCCAATGTCCAAAACCAAAGAAAGTGTTAGTGTTAGTGATAGTGTTAGTAACCGCACTTGAACGAAATAATACGATTTTGATTATTTTCTTCCTAACAGTAACACTGAGATTTTGCTCGATTGAGCTACAGTTCGACCACTAACACTTTCTTGGTCATTGGTTCATTGGAACTTGGTGCTTGTTTGGAATTTGGTGCTTGTATTTTGGTGCTTTATTTTTTAATTTCCAAGACTTCCGCTATTCCCGCTTCGATCTCCCGCATCACCGATTCCCACGAGTAATAGCGCTTTACGTACTCCAGGCCCTTCTCCCCCATCTTTTTCCGCAAGGCCGGGCGGCGGTAGACCTGCCGGAAGCCGGCCAGGAACTCCTCCTGGCTGCCGTAGGCCAAGCCCCCCCCCGATGCCTGGACATGCTCCAGCAGGGCCGGGCAGTCGCGGTTGACCAGCACCGGCGTGCGCACGGAGAAGGACTCCAGGGTGGTGATCGAAAGGCTCTCCAGCGGCGAGGGCTGCACGGAGAGGACGGCTCCCTTGAAAGCGGCCAGCTTTTCGTCCTCGGAGACGAAGCCCAGGTATTTCAGCCCCTGGACGGGAGGAAGGTCCATCAATTTTTTCCCGATCAGCACCAGGTCAACGTAGGTTTCGCCCTTCAGGGCCCGGTAATGTTCGAGCAGCGCCTCAAGGCCCTTGCCCCTTTCGATGCGGCCGGCATAAAGCAGGTAGGGGGCAACCAGCAGGAAGCGGCGGCGGAAGGACTTCTCGTCGACCCCGGAGCGGATATCCAGCCCGGTGCGTGCCAGGCGCATCCTTCCCGGCGGCTCGAAGAGCCGCTGCACCAGGCCCATCTCGGCCCGGGTCAGGAAGAACAGGGCGCGCGGGCGGCGGAAGACCTCGCCCATGGCCGCCAGGTAAATGGGAGGCTCGTCGTGGGCCGTGGGAAAGAGGATCGCCGGCTTGCGCACCGCCCGCAGTCCCTCCACGGTGGGATAATAGAGATAGGTGAAAAAGAAGAACAGGTCGATCTCTTTCTCGGCAGCGACGAGCGCCTGGAGCAGGTCGGGGCACAGGGGCCCCTGCTCGGCGATCCAGCGCGATTCGTCGCGCGCGTCGGGAGGAGTGGCCCCGTCTACGCGGGGCGGTACGGCGAAAAAAACATCTGAGAAGCGGTTGAACGCCGTGATATCGCGCTCACGCGCCACCGGGAAACGGCGGATGGTCACGCCGCGCAGGATCGATTCCCCGGCGGGATATTCATTGCGCCAGGTCAGGTAGTCCCGGGCACAGGTGGTGAAAACGGTGACGCGGAACCCCTGCCGGCGCAGCCGCTCCGCCACATTGCGCGCCAGGGCCTCGGCGCCACCGATCACCTCGCTGCCGTAGCGCTGGACCACGACGCCGATCCGGATCATGCTTTCCCCAAGCGGGACTCAGGTTTTTCCGCAGCGGCGCCCATGGCCACGCGTTACATATCCCGCAGCCAGGCCAGCAGGATGTGCGGATCGGCCTGGAGGCGATAGCGCTGGATCCGGGCATCGGCCTCATCCTGCAGCTGCCGGTACAGGGGCTCGTCCTCGAGGACCCGGTCGACCAAGCCGGCCACCCGGGCCGAATTTTTTTCGTTGAAGAGCATGCCGGCCCCGTCCAGGGTCTCGGCCACGGCTCCGGCATTGAAGGCCAGTACCGGCAGGCGGAAAAAGCAGCTTTCCAGGAGTGGCAGGCAAAAGCCTTCGTGCTCGCTCATGGAAAGGAAAACATCGGCTTGTCGATACACAGCGAGAAACTCGTCCACGGGCAAATGGCCGGTGAAAAAGACATCCTCGGCCGTCAGGTAGAAGCGCGCGGCCAGGTCCTGGACAGCCAGGAAATATTTGGGCAGGGCCCGGGTGTTGCCGACTACGATCAGGCGCACGGCCGGCGAGATGTATTTTTTATAGAAAAAAACGACTTTGATCAGGTCCTCGATCTTCTTGTTCGGCATGATGCGGCCGGTGAACAGGATGTTCTTCCTGTCGTTCTGGAGCAGTTCCAAGTAGGCGTTGCTGTATTCGGCCTCGTACTCGCTCAGATCGACCAGCAGGGGAAAAACCCGCACGTTGGCAAAGCCGAGCTCGCGCAGTTCGTCGGCGTTGTAGGAAGAGACGCCGAGGCACAGGTCAAACGTGCCGTTCAGGCGCCGCAGGTGTTCCCGGCCGGCGTGGGTGAACCCGGTCAAAAAATCCGAATAACCGGCGAAAAAGCGGGCCGGGGTGATGTTGTGGTAGATCATCACCTTCTTGCCCGGCAATTCCAGGAAAAAATCGGTCAACTGCGACGCAACGGCGAAATGCAGGATCTTGATGGCGCCGGGATCGAGGCGGTAGTCACGGAACAGAACAGCCTGGTCCCTGACCCCGGCATCACAGGTCATGGCCACCAGTCGGCTATCCACGCCGTTGGCGAGCAAAAAGCGATGCAGGGCCAGGGCGGAATTTCCGACCGCGTCGCCATAGTGAAAAGCCGGCAGGAACTGTTCGACTGTCATGGCTCTTTTGTAGCAGAAAAAGCCCGGGCGGTCAACCCGGCAGCGGCCGGCCCCACTGCCGCCGGGTGGGGCCTGCCAGCGCGGCCACCTTGAAAAACGGGGGCCTTTCAGGTTACACTGGGGCACCGGCAGGAGGCCCCATCGCCACTTTCGTCATTGTCGTGATCATCGCGCTCTTCATATTGCTGACAAAGACCCGGACCCATCCGGCATTCCTCTTCGCCGCCGCCTTGTTCGTGTTCTTCCTGGCCGGGACGATCACGGCCGGGGAACTGCTGGCGCAATTCATCAACCCGGCACTGGTGACCCTGGTCCTGGTCATGCAGGCCGCGGCGGTGATCGAGAAAACGTCCATCACCGACTGGATGAGCCGCCTGGTCCTGGTCGGCCATTCGCTGCCGCGCACCCTGGCCCGCCTGTGCCTGGGCATATTCCCCCTCTCGGCCTTCCTGAACAATACCGCCGTGGTCGCCTCGTTCCTGGGGCCGCTCAGAAACAATCGCCATTTCCCGCCTTCCAAGCTGCTGCTGCCGCTTTCCTATGCCGCCATTCTCGGAGGCACGGTCACGCTGATCGGCACCTCGACCAACCTGGTCGTCAACGGCCTGGCCCTGGAGGCGGGGATGAAGGGGATAGGGATCTTTCAGTTCGCCTGCATCGGAGTCCCCATCTGCATCGCGGGCTTCGTCTATATTACGTTCTTCTCCCATCGGCTGCTGCCGGCCAACGAGGTCGCGCCGAAAGTCGAGCGTGCCGAGTATTTCCTGGAAGCCCGGGTGCTGCCGGGCTCGGCCCATATCGGCCGCACCGTCACCGAGAACAAGTTCCGCAGCCTGCAAAGCCTTTTCCTGGCGGAGCTGATCCGCGATGAGCGGCTGCTCTCTCCCGTCAGCCCCGACGAGGTCATCCACGCCGGGGACATCCTGGTGTTCGTAGGCGACGTGCACAAGGTGCGGGACATCAACCGCTTCGACCACCTGGCCATCTTCACCGAGGAAAATATCGGGCTGCTCAAGAAGAACCTGCGCGAGGTGGTCCTGTCCCACACCTCCTCGCTGCTGGGCAAAAAGGTGAAAACGGCCGATTTCCGGGCCCGTTTCGATGCCGCGGTGGTGGCGGTGCGCCGCGGCAGCAAGAAGCTCTCGGGCAAGATCGGCTCGATCCGCCTGGAAGCCGGCGACACGCTGCTCCTCGCCGTCGGCACCGATTTCGCCAAGCGGGAAAACCTGCGCAACGACTTCTTCCTGATCAACAAGGTCAGCCTGCAAAATCGTTTTTCCAGGAAGGACTCCGCCCTGGCAGCCATGCTTTTCGTCATGGCGATCCTGGCCGGCGCCCTGGAGCTGCTGCCACTGCTCAACTCGCTGGCCATCCTGCTTTTTCTCTATATCCTGCTGGGCTATTTCCGCTTCGACGACCTGCGCAACAACGCCAACCTGGACATCATCATGCTCGTGGGCTCCGCCCTCGGTATTTCCAAGGTGATGATCGACAGCGGCGCCTCCGTGCTCATCGCCAGGGGCGTCCTCTTTTTCTTCCAAGGGCATGGCGCTTTCGCCAGCCTGGCCGGCATCTACTTCCTGACCCTGCTGCTCACCCAGATGGTGACCAACAACGCCGCCGCGGCGCTGGCCTTTCCCCTGGCCTACTCCACGGCGCTCTCCCTGCATGTCGCCCCCCTGCCCTTCGTCATGGCCGTGGCCTACGCGGCCAGCGCCGCTTTTATCACGCCGCACGGCTACCAGACCAACCTGATGGTCTATGGGCCGGGGAGCTACCGTTTCGCCGATTACATGAAAGCCGGTTTGCCGCTGCTGGTGATCTACAGCCTGGTCACACTGGCGCTGTTGCCTGTTTTTTTCAAGTTCTGATCCCCCGGGGAATGCCCGGGGAACACGCGGCTTTGCCGCCGGGGGAAAGGATGCCCCGCGGCAGGCGCGAGAGGGTTGAAAATGAAAACCGGGCCGGCCGACGGCCGGCCCGGTCATGACTGAACGATGGAAAAATCGGGACTAAAAACCGCCCATGCCGCCGGCCAGCCCGGACATGCTGCCCAGGGCAATGCGGCTGACGATGAAACCGACCAGCCAGTAGATCACGATCAGGGCCACGATAGACACGACAAAATAGGGAATCAGCTTATCCTGGGCCGGTTGCTTGATCTTCTGCAGGCCCATGTACAGCAGGTACAGGGAGTAGATGCTGGCCAGGATCATCAATACGGAAAGGGCCGGAATGATGCCCAGGATCCCCGCCACCCAGATCGGGGTATAGGAAAAGACAGCGATCTTGACCGCGGCGACCAGGTCCTTGGTGCAGCCAAAGGTGGGGGCCAGGGCATCGATGATGAAGGCGAGTAAAAACACGCCGCCCAGCGAGAGGACGTAGGAAAGGATGGCCCAGACCAGGGCGGTGCCGAAGGGCCAGCGGAAGGTGCCGAAGCCGCCGAACGACATGCCGATGACGACATAGCCGATAAAGCCGGCCACGGCCGGGATGGCGGCCAGGATCATGGCGTACTTGGTGAACATATCGACGATGGTCAGGTTCTCGCCCTTGATCACGTCCCATTCCTTTGCCGGTGCCAGGATGATGTTTTTTGCTCTTTCAACCAGATTCATCTTTTCCTCCTATGAATTCGATTCAAACATAAATACAGTAAAAAAGATCAAAAGTCAATGAAGAACGGCAGACGGTCGAGTGGAGGGATGCAAGCGCCAAAATTCCACTGTCCTGGACCAAGAAGTAGATGGGTAAAAGGGTAGATGGGTTAAGAAAGACCCAGGAGATCTCTGTCAGGGCTGTTGCCCCTTTTACTCATCTACTCATTGACGAGTGCTAATCCTGGTTCTTTTTTCTTTAACCTCGAACCTCATCCTGTTTATTGGGCTTGACCGCGTTCCGTTAAACACATATAATAGGAATAAAAGGAGACCAACATGTTCGGAAGCTTGGGAATCTGGGAAATATTGCTGATAGTGGTCGTCATCGCCCTGCTTTTCGGCGGCAAGAAGCTCCCCGAGCTGGGCAAGGGCCTGGGCCAGGGGATCAAAAACTTCAAGAACGCCGTCAAGGGCGGGGATGCCGACAAGGAAGAAGAAAGATCGAAGGATGAGAAGGGTAATTGAAGATCTGGTCGAGAAGAGGAAAACCAGGCAGGAAGAGCTGAAAGCCAGTTTGCAAGACCTGGCCACAGCCATTGAAAAACCGGGATTCCTCAAGAAGCGCGGTGAAAAAGCCAGGGAGAGCCTTGCCCGCTTCCAGGCGGCCCTGACCGAGTACGTCACCGCCCAGGACAAGGAGTGGGACGCCTACGCCGGCAACCATGCCACCATGGTCTTCAAGTCGCTGGAATGGAAGATCGAGAAGCTGGAAGCCGAGTACTCCAACCTGAAGACCCTGCTGGTCCATTTCGCCCAGCTGGAGAACAAGCTGGACCGCCTGCTCGAATCGTTCGCCCGCGAGGCTTCCCCGGAAACCGCCGTGGAATTGCGCGGGGTCAAGGAGCAGTTGTCGCCCATCCAGTATGCCGATTTTGAAAGGCGCTTCCGCGGCAGCAGCGAGGAGATTGCGCTGCGCCTGGCGCGCTACCTGCCCCTGTTCCCCGCCGGCGGCGAGGTGCTGGACATCGGCTGCGGCCGCGGCGAATTCCTG
>JBGSPO010000145.1:0-7775 GCA_041738575.1 Candidatus Aminicenantia bacterium | reverse complement strand
AGGCAGGCCTGCAGGCCGGCCAGCAGCTCGCTGCAGGCGGCATAGCGCGATTCCAGGTCACGGGCCAGCGCCCGGCGCACCACCTGCTCCAGGCCGGGCGGCAGCTGCTGGTTGAAATCGCTGAGCGGCGGCAGGTCGGCGTGCATGATCTTGTAGATCACGGTGGTGATGCTGTCGCCCTCGAAGGGATTGCGCTGGGTCAGCAGCTCATAGAGGATCGCCCCCAGGGAAAAGATGTCGGCGCGGCTGTCGACCTTCTTGCCGGCGATCTGCTCTGGCGACATGTAGCGCGGCGTGCCCATGAGCGTCCCGGTCTGGGTCATGGTCGACGTCGAAGTGCGGGCGATGCCGAAGTCGACGATGGAGACCTTGAGGTCGCGCCCGACCAGGATGTTGGCCGGCTTGATGTCGCGATGGACGATCCCCTTGCCGTGGGCATAATCGAGAGCGGGGGCGATCTGGCCGAACAGGCGCACGATCTCCTGCAGCGTGAATCTCCGGCCCTGCAGCAGCAGGTCCTCCAGGCTGCAGCCGTCGATATGCTCCATGGCGATATAGATCAGCCCTTCATGCTCGCCGACGTCGTAGATGGTGACGATGTTGGGATGGGAGAGGTTGCCGGCCGCCTGGGCTTCCCGCAGGAAGCGCTTCAGCGCCTCGTCGCGGCCGCCTCCCTGGCGCAGCAGGTCGAGGCGGATGGTCTTGATGGCCACCGTCCGTCCGATATAGGGGTCGAGGGCGCGGTAGACGATGCCCATGCCGCCTTTGCCGATCTCGCCCTGAATAGTATATTTGCCGATCTTGTTCATATGCGACCGCCCGCGGAGATTTTATAGCAAGGCCGCGCCGATTGCAACCCCCGGCCCGGCGCCGCGCATATTGCTTTTTTTTCCGGATTGTTCTATAAACGGTGAAATGGACATGAAGCCCGAAGATACACTTTTCAAAGGTCAGGGGGGCGACCATGCAAAGCACTTATGATCCGCAATTGATCTATGACGTGTTCGACCGCTACGGTTTCGCCGTGCTGCGCATCGACCAGTTCGACCGCGGCAACTATGCCAAGATCAGGGCTGAATTGAAATACGACCAGCTCACGACCGACCACCTGCTGGAGATCACCACCAAGCTTAAAACGCTGGAAAAGAACGAGAACGTGGAGATCAGCGTCATCAACATCGACATGATCCACAAGACCATGAGGCTGAACATCGCGACCAAGGAAGAAGAGAGCACGACCGAGCTCGATTGAGCCCAGCGCCCGGCTTCCCGGCCGGCGCGGTTTCCGCCTGAGGAGCTGCACCATGATGGCAAGCGGCAAGGAATTGATGCGACTGCTGGGCGAGATCAGCGAGGGAGTCTATTTTACCGACCGCCAGCGGCGCATCACCTTCTGGAACAAGGCCGCGGAAAGGATCAGCGGCTATTCCAGCAGGGAGGTCCTCGGCCGCGGCTGCGCCGACAACATCCTGATCCACATCGACGACCAGGGCCGCTCCATGTGCCGCGGCCTCTGCCCCCTGGCCCGCACCCTGCGCGACGGCAGGCCGCGCCGCTCCGAGATCTACCTGCATCACAAGGACGGCCATCGCCTGCCGGTGCAGGTGCGCACATTCCCGCTGCGCGACGAGAAGCGGCGGAAGATCGGCGCCGTCGAGCTGTTCTCCGACAGCTCGGAAAAGCTGGATTTGGGAAGCAGGCTGAAGGAACTGCAAAAATTGGCCATGGTCGACCGCCTGACCGGCGTGGCCAACCGTTACTTCAGCGAAAAATCACTGGAAGCCCGGTTGGAGGAATTCCAGCGCTTCGGCTGGCCCCTGGGAATCATCTTCTTCGATATCGACGACTTCAAGGCCCTCAACGACCGGCATTCGCATCGCGTCGGCGACCGGGCGCTGAAGACCGTCGCCCGCACCCTGCAGCGCAATGTCCGCTCGATCGACCAGGTCGGGCGCTGGGGAGGCGAGGAATTCATCGTCATCCTGCGCAACACCGACCGGAAGGGCCTCAAGCGCATTGCCGAGAAGCTGCGCCAGCTGGTCGGGCACTCGGTCTTCTGGGAGAAAGGAAAGCCCGTGCGCGTCACCCTCTCGGGAGGAGCGACGCTGGCGCGGCCCGGCGACACCCTGGCCGGGCTGGTCGAGCGCGCTGACCTGCTGATGTACAAGGGGAAAAGAGCCGGCAAGAACCGGCTCGTCTGCTCCTGACGGCCGGGAGCGGCCGCGGCCCTATCCCCCATCCAGCACGCTGCGGACCTTGTTGAGCAGGGCCGCCGGGTTCAGGGGCTTCATCAGCAGGTGGACGCCGGATTCGGCGAGCCCTTTTTTGGCGATCACGTCCGCCGTGTAGCCGCTGATGAAGATCGCCTTGATGCCTGGCCGGATCTTCCGCAGCCCGGCAAGGGTTTCATTGCCATTGAGCCTGGGCATCAACAGGTCGCATAGCACCAGTCCGATCCGCTGCCCGTGCTCCTGGAAGACGAACTGGGCGGAAATGCCGTCGGACGCTTCGAACACCGTGTAGCCGAATTCCTCCAGCATGGAACGGGTGACCTGGCGAACGGCCGCGTCGTCCTCGATCAGCAATATGGTTTCGCTGCCGGCGGGGATGCGGTCGATATCCCTGTGTTCCGGGTCCCGGCCGGCCTTGGAGCGCAGGGGCAGGTAGACGGTGACCGTGGTCCCCTGGCCGGGAGCGCTGGCCGCATGGATGTAGCCGTTGTGTTTCTTGACGATGCCGTAGGCGATGGCCAGCCCCAGCCCGGTCCCCTTGCCTACATCCTTGGTGGTGAAAAACGGTTCGAAAATGCGGGCCTGGATGTCTTTTTCCATCCCGGTGCCGGTATCGGTCACGGCGACGACCGCGTAGGAGCCGGGGGGAACGCCGCCGCTGTCCGCGTCCAGGGAGAGGGCGGCGGTGGCGATCGACAGCAGCCCCCCGCGCGGCATGGCGTCGCGGCTGTTGTTGACCAGGTTCATCAGCACCTGCTCGAACTGGCGGACATCGGCATCCACCACCAGGTTGCGGTCGGCCAGGTGCAGACGGAAATCGATGTCCTCGCCGATCAGCCGCCCCAGCACCCTGTGGAAGCTCGAGATGGCGTCGTTGAGGTCAATGGGCAGCAGCTCGGCCTCCTGCTTGCGGCTGAAGGTCAGGAGGCTGCCGGTCAGGTTCGCCGCCCGCTCGCTGCCGGCCAGGATGCGCTCGGCGTACTCCTTCAAGGGACTGGCCGGCGGCAGCTTCATCTGCAGCAGGGAACCATAGCCGACAATGGTCGAGAGGATGTTGTTGAAGTCGTGGGCCACGCCCCCGGCCAGGATGCCGATGGCCTCCATCTTCTGCGCCTGGAGCAGCTGCTCCTCCAGCTTTTTGCGCTGGGAAATATCGCGCACCATGGCCAGCAGGAACACGTCGGCGGCCAGGTCGATGCGCGTCAGGCTGACCTCGGCGAGGAAGGGGGTATCGTCGGCCCTGAGATGGGTCCATTCGAAGAACTGCGGCTGGCCGGCATAGGCGGCCTTGATCTTTTCCAGCGCCTTTTCGCTCGACTTTCTGCCGTCCGCCTGCAGCGGCGGCGAAAACCGGGCCGGCGAGGCGTTGATGATCTGCTCGCGACTGCAGGCGAACATCTCCAGGGTCTTGGAATTGCAATCGAAAAAAAGATCGCCTTTCATCACGAAAATGGCGTCGTTGGCCGCTTCAAATAGTGCCCGATAACGACGTTCACTTTCCAGAAGTTTTTCCTCTCCCAGCTTACGGTCGCTGATGTCGAGGAATGCGCCTACCATTCCGCCGACTTCCCCGTTGGCATCAATAAATACATCCTTGGCATAGATCACCGGGCGCAACTTCCCGTTTTTATCCTTTACCTGGAACTCGTATACTTGATGCTTTTTCTCATTCATTAATTCGAGATCCTTCTGATGATAGGTAGCGGCGAGTTCGCTCGGCCAGATCTCGTGCACCGTTTTCCCCTTGATCTCATCCGAGGTCACTCCCAATATTTCCGTGAACGCATCATTGCACCCGGTATACTTGCCCTCCTTGTCCTTGAAGAAAACCGCCACCGGAATAGCCCGCAAAAGGGAAGAAATAAACTGATTGCTCATCAGCAGGGCTCTTTCCGCCCGTTTGCTCTCGGTAATGTCCAGGACGGTGAACGTCACTCCGGCGGATGGATCCGAAGGATCGATGGGGGTGGAGCTCAACAGCACATCGATGATGCGACCATCCTTGCACTGCCAACTCGTTTCCACCGTTCCCGTGCCTCGTTCCGCGATCTGCCGGTACTTTTCTTTTCCCACATATTCAAAATCGGCATCACTGGGGTAGAGCCGCCGCGAGCTTTTGCCGATCAGTTCTTCTTGAGTCCAGCCGGTCATTTCGCAGATCCGGCTATTGACCAATGTGATAACCCGGTTGCAGACCACGCCGATCCCGGTCGGAGCGGCGCGGAGAATGCTGCTGAGCATATTCTCGCGTGCCTGCAATGCATCCTGGGCCTGCAGGCGCTCCCTAAGGTCGATCAGGCTGCCCTGCACGGCCACCGGCTCGCCCCCCTCCAAAAGAAGGCGCGATTTGATCATGCAGGTGAAAACAGTGCCATCTTTGCAACGGACCTGATATTCGCGGTAGGACAGGTCTTTGCCATTCAGCAGGCGGCCCAAGTTCTCCTTGGCCCGCGTCTCGTCGGCGCTCACCAGGATCTGAAACACATTCATTCCATCCAGGATTTCCGCTTCACTGAAACCAAACCATTGCAATCCCGTCTGGTTGACAAAGGTGATCCTGCCATTTAGATCCATCTCGAAAACGCAATAAGGCAGAGAATTGACCGTTTCCCGGTGTTTCCATTCACTCTTGACCAACGCCGCTTCAGCCTGCTGCTTTTCATGCAGTTGCTGTTTGACCGCTTGCAGAGATTCGCGGATCGACCGGCTGGCCAGATCCTGCAGCAGGAGTACGACCAGCAAAAAAAGAGAATTGATCAGCCAGAAGCGGAAGGGGTCGGACGAAACCATCGGCGCTTTCAGGGCGATGATCAGGGTCGAGGCGCTGCAGATCGCTGCCGTGATGATCCCCGGCCACTTGCCCAGCACCATACCGGCAATGAACACAACGATAAAATAGCCATAGGCCGCCCTTGTCCCCAGGCCGCTTCGCGTCCAGGCGAAAATTCCTGTCAGCAGCCACAAGCTCAGCACCATCACGAAGGCGGCGGCCCGGACATGGCCGCGCCGGTTCAGATCCAGCAAGGCCAGGCTGACCAACACGGTGCCCAGCAACAGAGCCAGCCAGCGTGCCGTTATTCTCGGGGACAAGGCGATCTGCAAAAGTTGCAGAAAAAACGATGACAGGATGAACGCTCGTATGATCGTGAACACTTGCCGGGCCGTCAGGGTCTTGTCCGCATCGGCAAAAGCCGGCGCCTTTAAAAAGTGATCCAGCCTGAAAGCATCGCCCAGCCCCATGCCAGGATTATAGCGAACCGAGAGAAGAAGCGCAATTCGCGATGACGATTTTTAATCAAGCGGATCTTTATGTTAGAATATCCGGCGATCGCAGGAGGGATGAATGAGAGAACGCAAGCGTTGGCTGTTTGGCATGATGCTTTTGTGGCTGGCCATGATCACCCTGGCCGCCTGCAGGAATGATGGGGACGATCCCGAGCCGGATTCGCTCAGCTCAAGCTTTGAGCTGGCCTTTGCCTCTTATTGGGGGGGGGCGTCCAATGCCAACAAGGGCAATGCCATCTGCGTGGACAAGGATGGCTATATCTATCTCGCCGGGGAGACCCAGAGCCCGTCCTTTCCCCTGAAAAACGCTGTTATCGATGAGACCTTTTCGACCACGGGCTTCGTCAGCAAGTTCGCACCGGACGGGCAAGCAGTGGTCTACTCCACATTTCTCGGCGACCCCCAGGGCTACAACTTCTGCGAGGCCATGGGCGTAGACGACCAGGGCAACGCCATCGCCGGCGGCATGGCCGGCGGGCAGTCATTCCCCCTGAAAGATCCGCTCTTCGACACCTTCAGCGAACCCTGGCAATGCGGTTTCCTGAGCAGCATCGCCGCTCAAGGTTCGTCGCTGAACTTCTCCACTTTCATTCTCCAGCAGCGCGTGATCGCCCTGGTCCTGGACGACAAGCAGGATATCTACCTGGCCACGATGGACGGCACCATCCTGAAGATCGCGGCCGACGGCAGCCGCCTTCTTTATGAGTGCAACATCATCTCCGGGATGGACGACACCTCGATCACGGATATCGCAGTGCAGGCGAACGGCGCGCTGGTGGTGGCGGGGTGGAGCGAAAACAGCGGATTCCCGCTGCTCCATCCCCTGCAGGCCAGCCACGGCGGCCAGTGCGACGCCCTCGTCTTCCAGCTCGATCCGGAGGGAAAGGACCTTGAGTTCTCAACCCTGCTGGGGGGGGCGGAGGATGATTTCGCCAATGGCGTCGCGGTGGGCGCTGACGGAACGATCTTTGTATGCGGCTCGACCGCATCAACCGATTTCCCCTTGAAGAACGCGGTGGATGCGACCTATGGCGGCAGCAGAGACGGCTTTGCCGCCAGGATCGACCCGGTCAACGGCATCCTGCGCTATTCGACCTATCTGGGGGGAAGCGGTGAGGACAAGGTTCGCGCCCTGGCGCCTGCGGACAGCGGCGCCGTTTACCTGACGGGCTGGACCACCAGCTCCGATTTCCCGGTCCGCGGCGCCCTGCAGGATCGTTTGGGCGGGGTTAAGGACCCCTTCGTCACCAAGCTGAGCATGAACGGCGACCAGATACTGCTGTCGACATTTTGCGGGGGCGCGAACCGCCCCTCCTATGGCAGCAGTGAAACAGGAGCCGATTGGGCCAACGATATCTGCCTGGGCCCGGAAGGAAGGATCTACATCACCGGAGAAACCTTGGCCAGTGATTTCCCCCTCCTGCATCCCCTGATCGACAGAGGCGGCAGCTCCATGGCTTTCATCGCCGTGCTGCGCGAGAAGCAGCTATAAAATAAATTATTTTTTTGTGAACCAACTACTTGGCAATGCCGTATACTAGGCATGAGCAAATCGATGACCGAAGAAACAGACAACAAGGTCACGCAGCTGCGCAAGGGCATACTGGAACTGGCCATCCTGGCTGCCCTGTACCGCAATGCCCACTACGGCTACTCCCTGGTACGCACACTGACCGCCACGGATTCCATCGCCATCAAGGAAGGGACGGTCTACCCCATCCTCGCCCGCTTGGCGCGCGAAGGGCTGGTGCGCTCCGAGTGGGTGGAATCCAGCCAGGGGCCGCCGCGCAAATACTACGATCTGACCGCCGCGGGGCGGCTCGCCTGCGAGTCGCTGCAGGGCGAATTCCGGCGCCTAGTGCTGCTGGTGGAAAGCGCGGCGAGCGGCGGCGACGGACTGGACAACCGGCAGGCCGACAAAAGGATATCGATCAGGAGGAAAAATAATGAATAACCATTTCCCGCCGGCGGCGGAAAAGATCGTCGCCGATTACCTGGAAAAGCTGGGCTCGCAGTTGAAAGGCATGGAGGAAAAGGACCGGCAGGAGATCCTGGCCGAGATCCGCTCGCATCTCTTTGAATCGTTCAACAGCGACAGCGAGGGCGACGAGATCGACCGCGCCCTGCGGGCGTTGAAGCGGCTGGGTGAACCGGCTGAAGTCGTTGCCAGCCGCATGGGGGACAGCGTCACCCGGCTGGGCAAAAAGAAGAAATCGCTTCTCTATATTCTGGCCGGCGTGCTGATCGTCTTCTTCGCCG
>JBGSPO010000139.1:0-4194 GCA_041738575.1 Candidatus Aminicenantia bacterium | reverse complement strand
CGCTTCGCCGCCGCCTGTGCCGCCGCGGGATTGCCGCTGCACCTGCCCGAGCCGCGCTACTGCACCGACAATGCCGCCATGATCGCCTGGCTGGGCTACGAAAAGTACCTGGCTTTTCCCAATATGAACTATTACGACTTGTACCTCAATTCCTACTCCCGGGCCGCATTCAGGGCGAGCCAGCGCCACCGGTAGCTCGAGGCGAGCCTTCGTGACGCGTAACGCGTAACACGGAAGAAAAAGCCATCTCAATGGACAGTTCGCTTTCCTGTGTGTTACGAATTGCAAAGCGCAATAAAAAAATATAAGCGTCTATTCCTCAATATCCAGATTACCAACAATTCGTAAACTAGTACGGTTTTGGCTTGCTACTCGTCACGCGTCACGCGTTACTCGTCACGCAAGTTCGCTGAGCTCTACTTTCCGGGGCACTGGCGGCAAACCACAGCCGGTAAATTCTTGTTGCCGTAGACGCGGTCGAAGTGGGCGCTGAATTCCCCGGCCAGCTTCCCGGCCCGGATTTCGAAGGCCGCGGGGTCCTTCCAGGTGTTGCGCGGCTGCAGCATCTCGGAGGGAACGCCGGGGCAGGACGCCGGGATATTGATGTGGAAAGCGGGGTCCTCGGCATAGGCGGCTTTGTCCAGCTCGCCGTTGAGCACGGCCTTGATGATGGCGCGGGTGACGTTGATATCCATGCGCTTGCCCTCGCCGTAAGGGCCGCCGCTCCAGCCGGTGTTGACCAGGTAGACCTGGGTGCGGTGCTTCTTGATCTTCTGTCCCAGCAGCGAAGCGTAGTCGTTGGGGTTGCGCGGCATGAAGGGCTGGCCGAAGAAGCGCGAGAAGGTCGAAACCGGTTCGACGATGCCGGTCTCGGTCCCGGCCAGCTTTGACGTGTAGCCCATCAGGAACCAGAACATGGCCTGGTCCTGGTCCAGCTTGGCCACGGGCGGCAGCACGCCGTTGGCATCAGCGGTCAGAAAGATTATTGTCTTGGGGTGCTTGCCGCGCGAGGACCTCTTGATGCCGGGCAAAAAAGAGAGCGGGTAGGAGCCGCGGGAGTTTTCGATCAGGCGCGAGTCGTTGAAATCGAAGCGGCCGTCGGGGTACATCATGGCGTTCTCCACGATGGCGCCATGCTCGAGATAGGGGGCCTGGTGCATGATGGCGTCGAAGATCTGCGGCTCCTTGGCCGGGTTGAGGTGGATGAGCTTGGCGTAGCAGCCGAACTCAAAGTTGGCGATGCCGTGCTTGTCCCAGCCGTGCTCGTCGTCGCCCAGCAGGGCGCGGTCGGGATCGGCTGACAGCGTGGTTTTGCCGGTGCCGGAAAGGCCGAGGAAAAGGGCGATGCTCCCGTCCTTGCCCTCGTTGGCCGAGGCGTGCAGCGGCAAGATGCCCGCCTTGGGCAGCAGGTAGTTCATGACCGTGAACATCAGTTTCTTGACGCTGCCCATGTAGGCCGAGCCGATCACGATGCCGATGCGCCCGCTGAAGTCCATGGCCACCACCATGTCCGATGGGCTGCCGTCGGGGAGCTTGCGCAGCCGCCCGGCGTAGCGCTGCTTGTCGAGTTTGTCGGCCGGGAGGGCCAGCAGGGTGAAGGGCTGGTCGTGGTAGACGCTGCGGCCGATGTCCCGCGGTACCGGGCGGAACATGGTGGCGGTAAAAAGCGCGGTGACGGCGTGATCGCTGACAGTGCGCACCGGCAGGGCATAGCGGCTGTCGGCCCCCACGACGCGGTCGGTCACGTACAGTTTATCCTTCTTGGCAACCAGCGCCAGCGCGTCCTCCAGGATCATGGTGAAGGTGTCGGGCGCCAGGGGCAGGTTGTTCGGAGAGTCCCAGTCGATCTCGGCCTCGATCTCCGGGCGGCGGACGGTCAGGGTGTCCTTGGGGCTGCGGCCGGAGGATTCGATGCGCGTCCAGGTGGCCAGGGCGCCATTGGCGCTGACCAGGACCTCTTTGTTCTTTACGGCGGCCTTGATCAGGTCGCGGCGCTTGGGGTTGAGCAGGGCGTTTTCATTGCCGGCGATGATGCCGTTGAGCTTTTCTATGAAATTCATGGCCATCTCCTTTTGTTAAAGGGGAAATTATAAGGCATCGCGGGCATAAAATCAATCCGGCGGGTCCTGGAGAGCGATCAAAGCCCGGTCCGGGCCCCCGGGGCCGCGGCGCGACTGGCGGATTGACAAGCACTCTTGAAAAATGCTACAATCCGTCCTGCGGAGGAATCATGAAGAAAGACATCCATCCTAAATATATGGAATGCACCGTGGTCTGCGCCTGCGGCAACACGTTCAAGACCCGGTCCACCCTGCCCAAGATCGAAGTGGAGATCTGTTCTTCCTGCCATCCCTTTTTCACCGGCAAGCAGAAGTATGTCGATACCGAAGGCCGGATAGAGAAATTCAAGAAAAAGTATGGCTACAAGGAACAGTGACAAGATATTCTCCTATCTCCAAAAGATCCACGACCGCTTTGAGCAGATCAGCGCCGAGCTGAGCCAACCCGAGACCGCCCAGCAGCAAAAGAAATTCCGCGAGCTTTCCAAGGAACTTTTCTCTCTCAAGCCGCTGGAGGAAAAATTCCACCCGCTGCGCAGGCTGCTGGAACGCCGGCGCGACGCCGAAGGGCTGCTGGCCGCCGCCGACGACAAGGAGATGACCGACCTGGTGCAGGAGGAGATCTCGGCCCTGGACGGGGAGGAAGCGGCGCTGGTCGCCGAGGTCGAGGTGCTGATGGTCTCCGACCGCGAAGAAGACAACCGCAACGCTTTCCTTGAAATCCGCGCCGGAGCCGGCGGTGACGAGGCGTCGCTTTTCGCCTCCGACCTGCTGCGCATGTACATGCGGGTGGCCGAAAGAAAAAAATGGAAGGCCGAGGTGATTTCCACCACCTATTCGGGCATCGGCGGCACCAAGGAGGTCATCCTCTATGTCAAGGGCACCGAAGTGAACAAGTTCCTCAAGTTCGAAAGCGGCGTGCACCGCGTGCAGCGCGTGCCGGCGACGGAAGCCTCGGGGCGCATCCATACCTCGACCGTGACCGTGGCCGTGCTGCCCGAGGTCGAGGACGTCGAGGTCGACTTCAACCCCAAGGACATCCGCATCGACACCTACGCCGCCTCGGGACCGGGAGGCCAGCATGTCAACAAGACCGAGTCGGCCATCCGCGTCACCCATGTCCCCTCCGGCATTGTGGTCACCTGCCAGGACGAGAAATCACAGCACAAGAACAAGGAAAAAGCGCTCAAGGTCCTGAAGGCGAGGCTTTTCGAGCACGAGAAGAGCAAGCAGGATGAATCGATCGCCCAGAACCGCAAGTCCCAGGTGGGCTCGGGCGAGCGCTCGGAAAAGATCCGCACCTACAACTTTCCGCAGAACCGCGTGACCGACCACCGTGTCAGCGGCCGCAACTTCAATGTCGGCTTCATCATCGACGGCGACCTGGACAACCTGGTGGCCGACCTGACCGAGAGCCACGTGCGCGCCCGCATCGACGATAAGATCAAGAACCTGATCGCCTAGTGCTCTATTCCGACCTCTTTGCCGCGGCCCGGCTCCAGTGCGGAAAAAACGAGATGTCCACTGCCGTCGAGGTACTGATCGAGGATTCATTCGCCATCAGCCGCAGCCGCTTCTGGATCCAGAAGAACCAGGAGGTCCGCGACGCCAGCGGTCTGCGCCGCTTCCGGAGCCGGCTGCGGCGCCTTGTTTCCGGCGAGCCGCTGGCCTACATCCTGGGGGAAAAGGAATTCTTCGGCCATGTTTTCGCCGTTTCGCCGGCCGTGCTGGTCCCCAGGCCGGAGACCGAGCGGCTGGTCGAAAAGGCATTGGCTCTCCTGGACGGGAAGGCGGTCCGCGTCCTGGATATCGGCGCCGGCAGCGGCTGCATCGCCATCACCATCGCCCTGCACTCGCCGGCGACGGTCACGGCCCTGGAAAAGAGCCGGCCGGCGCTGCGCGTACTGAAAAAGAACATCGCCCGCTTCGGGCTTCAGGAAAGGGTGCGGCCACAGGCGGGCGACCTCTTCCCGCGCGCTGGCGGCCTCTTCGAGATGATCGTCGCCAATCCCCCCTACCTCTCGCGAAGCGACTTGCGGCAGGCGCCGCGCAACGTCCGCCTTTTCGAGCCGCGGGAGGCGCTGCTGGCGGGTGCGAAAGGCACTGAAGTGCTGGCGGGGATCATCGCCGGGGC
>JBGSPO010000125.1:0-4023 GCA_041738575.1 Candidatus Aminicenantia bacterium | reverse complement strand
TGGTGCGCGCCGGCAGCACGCGCGAGCCCCAGAATCTCGATCCGGCCCGCGTCTGGGACGACAGCTCGTCTTTCTACGTCTTGAACATCTTTGATACCCTGGTGCGCTTGGACCCGGGCACGATGAAGATCGTCCCCTCCCTGGCCGTTTCTTGGGAGACCAGCCCAGACGGCCGAAACTGGACGTTTCACCTGCGCCGCGGCGTGCGCTTCCACGACGGCACGCCCTTCGACGCCGATGCCGTGGCATTCTCCTTCGCGCGGCAGCTGCACCCGGCCGGCCTCGACCGCCAGGGTGATTTTCCCCTGTTCTCCGAGATCTTCACCTACCTGAAGGCCGTGCGCAAAGTGAGCCCCTACCAGGTGCAATTCATCCTCTCCGAGCCCTTTTTCCCGTTCCTGGCTTCGCTGACCGTCGACTGCGCCGCCATCGTCTCCCCGGCCGCCGTGAAGAAGCACGGCGCCGCCTTCACCACCCATCCGGTCGGGACCGGTCCCTACAAGCTGAAGGCGTGGCAGCGGAACAAGCGCCTGGTGCTGGTCGCCAACGCCGATTACTGGCGCGGCAGGCCGGCCATCGACGAGTACGTCGACACCATCGAGCCCAAGGCCGAGTTGCTGAGCAAATATTTCCAGGATGGCCATATGGACATCCTGTCCACTTATTCGATCTCCAAGATGGTCTCCTACAAGAAACAGGACTGGGTGCAGGTGGTCGCTTCCCCGCTCTACTCGGTGACCTATGTGGTGTTCAACGCCTCCCGGCCGGCCCTGAAGAGCCGGAACGTGCGCCGGGCCCTGTGCCATGCCTGGGACCCGCGCGCCTTGAAGCTGGTCTTCCAGGACTACGTGCTGCCCATCCACTCGCTGCTGCCACCGGCCCTGGCCGGCAGCGGGCCCGCAGCGCCGCCTTGGGAATTCTCCCTGGCCAAGGCCCAGGCCCTGCTGAAAAAAGAAAGGGGCGCGGCGGAGATGCAGCTGGAGCTGCTGCTGCTGCGGGACGACGGCCTTCTCTACCAGCTGCTCACCATGTATGCCAGGAACCTGAAGCAGGCCGGGGTGCGGCTGAAATTCACCCGTCTGGACAGCAAGGAGTATGCCCGCCGGGTCGCCGCCGGCGACTACGACCTGGCCTACTCGGGATGGATCGCCGATTATCCCGACGCCGACAGCATGCTCTTCCCCCAGCTGTCGGATAAGCTGCGGCAGCAGGGATTCGCCAACATCGCCGCCAGCGGCCGCCAGGACCTGCTGCAACGTCTGATCCTGGCCCGCCGCGAAGGCGACGCCGTCAAGCGCCAGGACGCCTACCGCGAGATCGACCGCATTTTCGTCGGCGACGGCCTGGTCCTGCCGCTGTACCAGGACAAGCGGGTGGTCATCTTCAACCGCAAGCTGGCCAACATCCAGCCCAATCCCCTGGGCAAGCTTTACCTCTACGAGCTGCGGATGAAATGAAGATCCAGACCAAGCTCCTCCTCTCGCTGATCGTCATTGCCGTATTTTCCATCGTCATCACACTCAATTTTTCCATCATCTCCATCTCCAAGCGCTACGAGAAGACAGCCCACGAGGAGATCGCCGGCGCCAGGAAGGTGGCCGAGAGCGTTTTCCTGGAAAACTTGGGCGACATGGTGCGCAAGGCGCTCTTCCTGTCGGAGCTAAAGGAGATCATCGAGAACACCGGCAACCTCGACGACCTGGCCATGGCCCTGGAATTCAAGAACTTCTTTTTTTCCAACACCAACATCAAGATACTGGACCCGGCGGGCAGGATCGTGCTGGCGCACGACAACTCGTCGGTCAGCTACATCTCGGCGGCCAACCAGGACAAGGTGGCTTTTCTGAACACGAAGCGCGACCCGCTGATCCGCGAGGCCGGAGTCTTCCTCGTCGAAGGCAACCTGTGCCTCGCCGCCATCTCGCCCATCGTCGACCAGGAGACCTTCGGGCTCAAGGGCTTCACCATGCTGGAGATCCCATTCAACCTGGAGTTCGCCGACCAGATCAAGGAGAAGTGCAAGGCCGAGATCATGCTCTATGCCCAGGGACGGCCCCTGACCTCCACCCTGACCGACGGCAACGGCGAGATGGTCTTTCCCAAGGAGTCGCACATGCGGGCGCGGGAGGACGTGCGCCTCCTTCCCGGGGGGGACCGCTACCTGATCGAGTCCTTCGCCGTGGAGGACTTCGGCAAGAAGCAGGTCGGCGAGATCTTTGTCAGCGTCAACATCGAGAACATCATGGCCGCCAAGCAGGTCAGCATCACCAGCTTGCTCTACCTGTCGCTGCTGATCGGCCTGATCGTCATCCTGACCAGCATCGTGCTGGGCCGCCGGCTCACCTCGCCCATCATCAAGCTGGCCCACGGGGCCGAAGCCATCGCCGGCGGCGATTACGACGTGCAGATGAAGTTCGATTCCAGGGACGAGATCGGCGAGCTGGCCAATGTTTTCAACAAGATGTCCGCCTCGCTGAAGGTCCAGCGGAACGAGATCCGCGAACTGCAGCAGTTTTTCGAGAAGATCGTCGCGCATTCGCCGTCGGCCATCATCATCGGCAACGAGAGCGCCGAGGTGATCGCCATGAACCCGGCCGCCGAGAAGCTCCTGGAGCTGCCGCTGAGCCAACTCAAGGACAAGCCGCTTTTCGAGATGCTGCCGGCATTCATGCCGCTGAAGGAGGACTACGTCAAGGTGCTGCTGAGCGGCAACCCCTGCTTCCACGACAACTACTCGCTGGTCCACGAGCAGGACGGCGAGAAGACCCTGCGCCTGACCCTTTACAAGATCCCGCTGCCCGCCACGCCGGCCGCGGTCCTGCAGATCGAGGACATCAGCGAAAAATTCGAGCTCGAGGAGAAGCTGCTCCACGCCCAGAAGCTCGGCACCCTCGGCGAACTGCTCAGCCGCTTCACCCACGAATTCAACAACCTGATGACCAGCCTTATGGGCCACCTGACCATGCTCAAGAAGGAGATCGGCGAGGGCCATCCCCACTTCAAGCGCACCCTGTTGATCGAGGACGTGGCCCTGCGCGCCCATCATCTGGGCAAGGACATCCTGGATTTCTCCCGCAAGGAAAAGCTGAAAAAGGAGGCCCTGAACGTCCACGATGCCGTCGAGACCGTGCTCAACCTGCTGGGCAAGACCATCCTCAAACGCATCGAGGTCGAGAATGATTTCGGGGGCAGCGGCCTGACCGTGCTGATGAACAAGGAAAAATTCCTGCTGGCGCTGTTCAACATCCTGATCAACGCCAAGGACGCCATCCTGGCGGCGCAGCGCGAGCGGGGGCTGATCCGCATCAGCGCCGACCGCATCTTCGTTCCCCGGACGCAGCAGAACTTCGTGCGCATCCGCATCACCGACAATGGCACCGGCATCGACGAGAAGATCATCGGCAAGATCTTCGAGCCCTACTTCACCACCAAGGGCGAGAAGGGGACCGGCCAGGGCTTGACCACGGTCAAGGAGATCATCGAAGAGAACGCCGGCTGGATAGAGATCGACGCCAAGAAAGGCAGCGGCACCTCCTTCATCATCTTCCTGCCGGAGCACGTCCTGTAGGCCGGCGCCGGTTGACAAGCGGCGCGCAACAGTTTACCATGGCGGGCAGATGAAAGCCTGGAAGATCTTACTTTTTACAGCCCTGTCGGCGTTCTTCGTCTGGCTATTCCTGCGCCGCATCGATTTCGGGGAGATTCGCAGCGCCTGGAGCTCCATTCCCCTCCACACCCCGCTGCTGTTCCTGCTGCTCTCGCTGCCGCAATACGCCATGCGGGCGCTGCGCTGGGGGCTGCTGCTGCGTCCCTTCAAGAAGCATGTCCCCTTCCGCAGCTTGTGGAATTTCTCCCTGATCGGCTTCATGATCTCCTACCTGCTGCCGGGGCGCCTGGGCGAGGTGGCCCGACCGGTGATGCTGGCCGAGAAGGAGGGCCTGCCCAAAAGCCAGGCCATCGCCACCATCGTCAACGAGAGGCTGTTCGACCTGCTCACGGTACTGGTCATGCTGGCCCTCTACC
>JBGSPO010000107.1:0-8651 GCA_041738575.1 Candidatus Aminicenantia bacterium | reverse complement strand
CACGTGCTTGACGGGCTGCCAGCGGGTGGCGCCCGGGGCCAGCGAGGCGTCGCGCACCTCGTTGGGAACGGCGCGGAAGATCTCCATGGAAATGTGGATGATGACCGGAAAGATCATGATGGCCAGCACGATGCCGCCGGCCAGTACGCTGTAGCCCGTGGAAAAGACGTGGAAAGCGGGCGCCACCACGTCCTTGATGAACGGGACCACGACCAGCATGCCCCAGACGCCGAACACCACCGAGGGGATGCCGGCCAGGATGTCGATCAGTGGCTTCACCCACTCGCGCAGGCGGGAATGGGCATACTCGGAAAGGTAGATGGCGGAGAGCAGGCACAGCGGCACTGCGATCACGATGGCCACGCCGGTCACCCAGACGGTGCCCATGATGAAGGGCAAAAAGCCGAACTGGCCGCGGAAAGGGCGCCATTTCGTGGAAAAGAACAATTCGCCGAGGGGCTGGCTGTCCAGGACCGGCTTGGATTTCAGGTAGAGGCCGACGATCATCAGGATGACGAGCAGCGCCGCAAGGATGGTGAGGACCAGCATGACCTTGCCGGCCAAAAGATCTTTTATTCTCCGCGGCAACAGCGAGAACCTCATGGACTTCATACTCCAATTGTACTACATACGTATTCTGTTGGCAATATTTTTATGGAAATGGACTTAAAAATAACCCAGATTTTTCAAACGCTGCTTGATGGCATCGATCTCATCCTGGGAAAGGTCTTTTTCCGCCTCACCGCGCTTGAGCGCTACCAGGTCGCGCAGGACATAGACCACGAACTCATTGACGCTGCGGAAGCCGCTGCCCTGGATCACGGTCTTGAGCTTTTCATACAGGGGACGCGGGATTTTTAGTGTGACTCTGTCGTTTTCCATTATTTTCATTATAAACAACAGCCAGAACTCTGTCAATTCACTGGGCTACGTTGTTCGTAATTCGTAATTCGTGATTCGCAAGAAAAAAGAACTATGCCTAGGACTCTTTCTCCTTCGAATTACGAATTACGCCTTACGAATTACGTAAGTCTGCTATTTCCTAACGATAATTCTCGGGCTTGTCCAGGAAATTGACCAGCTTTTTCGATTTTTTCTTCAGTTTTCTGAGCGCTTTGGCTTCGATCTGGCGGATGCGCTCGCGGGTGACCTGGAACTCCTGGCCCACTTCCTCGAGAGTGTGCTCGTTGCCGTCATTCAGGCCGAAGCGCATCTGGATGACCCGCGCCTCGCGTTCGGTCAGAGTCGAGAGGATGGCCTCCAGCTGCTCCTTCAGGTTCATCTGCGAGACGATCTCCGGCGGCGAGACGGTCTTCTCGTCCTCCAGGAAATCCCCGAGATGCGAATCGTCATCCCCTACCGGGGTCTCCAGGGAAATCGGCTCCTGGGCGATTTTCAGGATCTTGCGGATCTTCTCCGAGGAAAAGGCGCTCTCTTTGGCGATCTCGTCCTCGGTCGGTTCGCGTCCCAGTTCCTGCACCAGGCGCCTCTGGGTGCGGTTGATCTTGTGGATGGTCTCGATCATGTGCACCGGGATGCGGATGGTGCGGGCCTGGTCGGCGATGGCCCGGGTGATGGCCTGGCGGATCCACCAGGTGGCATAGGTGGAAAATTTGTAGCCGCGCTGGTATTCGAATTTTTCCACCGCCTTCATCAGGCCGATGTTGCCCTCCTGGATCAGGTCGGAGAACTGCAGCCCGCGGTTGATGTATTTTTTGGCGATGGAGACGACCAGGCGCAAGTTGGACTGCACCAGGTCGTTCTTGGAGATCTCGATCAGGTTCAATCCGTCTTCGATATCGGTGCAGGTCTTGAACAGGTCTTCCTGGTTGGTCTCGTACTTCTCGTTGTTCTTTTCCAGCCGCCGGCGCAGCTCCTCGATCTCGCTGCCGATGCGCTTGCGCTCGGCCGAGCGCGAGGAGCACCGCGACATCTGGCTTCTCAGCTTTTTTTCCCGCTCCAGGACATGGTCGTAATTTTCCTTCAAGTCGGCGATCTTCTTGATGAACTCGCGCCGGTGCTCGTCGAGGATGGACATGTCCTGGATCAGGTGCGTGATCTCGACCAGCTTCTTGGCGCGGACGAAACTTGAGGACCGCGACTTCTTCAGTCCCTTGAACTCGCGCTTCAAGCGGTTCAATTCCTCGTACTGGCGCAGGAAATTGTCGCGCAACTCCTGTTTCTTGGACTCGTCGTAGATGTCCTCGCTGACCTCGATGACCTCGTCGATGTTCTTGTGCCCCTCGAGAACGTCCTGGCCCAGCTTGATCACCAGGTTCAGCACGATATTGGTCTTGGACAGGGCCTTGATCACCTTTTTTTCGCCGCGCTCGATCTTGCGGGCGATGCTGATCTCCTCGTTGCGCGACAGCAGGTTGACACTGCCCATCTCCCGCAGGTACTGACGCACCGGGTCGCCGACGATCTCGGACCTTTCCCCCCCGGCCTTGGCCGCTTTCTTGGCGGGGGTCTTGGCCGGTTTGATCTCGTTTTCCTTTAAAAAATACTTGATGTATTTCTGGTTCTTGCGGACCGTTTCCTCGCCTCCAAAGATATAGTTGATGGCCGAGGTCTCGATGATGCCCAGCCCCTTTTTCACCCGCTTGAGGATGGCCTTCAATTCCTTTTGGAAATTCTCCCGGAAAGTGTTGTACTCGCCAAGTTTTTCCTGGCTCAACGTCGACTTTTTCTTCAGGATGCGGATGTTCAGAGCTTCGAGGTGGGCGGTGATCTCCTTTTTTTTCGTCAGCAGGTTGTTCTCGCTGAGGTAGATCATGAAGGCTTCCTGGCTGATCTTGGAGTCGTTGTTCTGCGCCCGCACCGTCAATTCATTGAGCATGACCGATGAGACGGCGCCCTTGGCCACGGTTGCCGCCGGCTGGGGCAGCCGTTTTTTTTCTGCGACCGCGGGCTGAGGGACCTTTTTTTGACTCGCCGCTGCCGGTTTGAACGCCGTTTTTTTCTCTGGGGCCGCCGCTTTGGCCGGGGACTTCGGCGTGGTTTTATTCGCGAGGGCGGCCGCTCTAGCCAGAGGCTGCGGCACCGCCTTCTTTTGTGGAGCCTTGGACTTTGCAGGCGGCGTCTGCGCGGGCTTCCGGGCGGCAGCCTCCGGCCTTTTGGCGGCGGGCTTGGTCGGCGGCTTCCTCACCGGGACGGGGACCTTGGCGGCGGGCTTGGGAGCCGGCTTTTTTGAAATTGCCGGGACCTTGGCGGCGGGCTTGGGAGCCGGCTTTTTTGAAATTGCCGGGACCTTGGCGGCGGGCTTGGGAGCCGGCTTTTTTGAAATTGCCGGGGCCTTGGCGGCGGGCTTGGGAGCCGGCTTTTTTGAAATGACCGGGGCCTTAGGCTGCGGGCGCGGCACCGGTTTTTTCGCTTGGACGACCGGCTTCAGCGCCGGCTGCTTTGCGGTTTTTTTTGGCTGGGCCGCCGTCTTCTTCTCAGGTTGCTTTTTCAATCGGTTCCTCCGGCGAACGGCCGCCCCGGCTCTTGACCGCGGCAGCTTTCTGCTGCATCAATTGCTGCAATTTATCGCTATTTTTATCCCTCTCGGCAGCGGCGATCTCCTGGTTCAGCAACTTGGCCTTGTTCATGGCCAGCTTCCTCTGAAAATTGCCGATACTGGTGATGATATCCCTCTCGATCTCCGCGCGCTCCTTGCTGGCCAGCGTTTTTTTGGAAAACACGTCATGAAGCCTGGCCATCTCGGCCGGGTTCAGCCTCTGGTTGATCTCGCTGAAGCGGAATTCATTGTGCCGGGCATGGCAGGCGAACAATTGGCGGATGATGTTGCGCCCGGGCAGCATGGCCAGCAGCTCGTCGCTGAAAAATTCGCGGATCTCGGGCACCACTTCCGGAACGCGCAGGAGCGCCTCCAGGATCTTCTCCTCCATGAGGCTTATCTCCAGGGGCGCGGCAGTGCTCTCCTCCGGCCGCCCGCCGGGCAGCTCCAGCTTGATCAGGTCGGCGCGCACCTTGAAGAAGGAGGCCAGGCGCTGCACGTATTCGTCGCGGATGACCGGGTCCCCGATCTTGCCCACGGCGCCCATGGCCAGGTCCAGCCCGCGGCGCTTGCCGTCGGGGTTGGAGAGGTCGAATTCGCGGGCGGCCTTGTTCAGGAAGAAATTGAAGCCGTCCTCGGTGTGCAGCAGGGCCTCGCGCAAGGCCGGCGCCCCCTTGGCGCGGACGAACTCGTCGGGATCCTTGGCCCCCTCGATGACGACGATGCGCGGGTTGACGTTCTGCTCGAATAATTTTTCGATATTGCGGATGGTGGCCGCCTCGCCGGCGGCGTCCCGGTCGTAAAAAAGATGGATCTGGCCGCAGAACCTCTTGAGCAGGTGGATCTGTTTCTCAGTCAGGGCGGTGCCCAGAGAAGCCGCCGCGTGGCGGAACCCCGCCTGGTACAGGCTGATCATGTCCAGGTACCCTTCGACCAGCAGGCCGGCTTTTTCCTCCTTCATGGAATTCTTGCTCAGGTGAAAGCCGAACAAATGGTTGCCTTTCTTGTAAACCGGAGAATCGGGAGAATTCAGGTACTTGGCCTGGTCGTCGATGACCGTGCGGCCGCCGAAAGCGAGGATGGACCCGGTCTCCGAGAAGATCGGGAAGATGACGCGGCCGCGGAAGCGGTCGTAGGTCCTTCCTTTCTCGTTCCTGACCAACAGGCCAAGCTCCAGCGCCTTGTCCAATGGCGCCTTTTTCTGCCGCAAGCGCCCGGCCAGGCCCTCCCAACTATTTGGCGCAAAGCCCATGGAGAATTGTTCGATGGTTTCCCGCGTCAGGCCGCGCTGGGTCAAATAATCCAGCGCCGCCTTGCCTTCGCTGCCGGAAAACAAGCTTTCCCTGAAGAAATCCAGGGCGAATTCGTTCAATTGCAGGTATTCGTCCTTCTTGATCGCCTTGAAACGGCCCTTTTCCAGCGGGATATTGAACTTTTCGGCCAGAAAATTCATGGCTTCGACAAAGGAAAGGTTCTCCATCTCCTGGACCATGGTGAAAATGTCGCCGAAGCGGTGGCAGCCGAAGCAGCTGAAGGAGTTCTTGTCGGGCATGACGAAAAAAGATGGAGTTTTTTCAGTATGAAAAGGACAGAGCGCTTTAAAGTTCTTGCCTGCCGGTTTCAGGCTCACATAAAGCGAAGCTACATCAACGATAGAGATATGCTCTTTTATTTGATCTTTGGAATCCATTAAAAAAATCTATATTAAATACTATATTGCGATATTTTTCGCTTCTTGTCAACACTAAAACCGAACTTTAAAAAGAAACCAGCAGTGAAACGCCGACTTGCAGGCCTCCCAGGTCGATCTCGCCGTCGACATCGTCGGATTTTACCTTGATCTGGTTGAAACGGGCACCGAAATCAATAAAAAAATGGCGATTTACCCTCAATTCGAAGCCGGCTTCCAGGGAGGAGCCGCTGCCGCTGCCCTTGAAGTTTCCGACGAATTCAGTCTCTTCCTTGACGCTCAGCAACGTGAGGCCGATGCCGGCATAGGGGCTGAAAAAGCCGCGACCAAGGTTGTAACGCAGGAAAAAACTCATCGGAAGCAAGGTCAGGGTCGTTTTGTCACCGGTGTACGTCGTTTTGGCGATGACCTTGTACTGGGAGGCCGAGAAAAGGCAATGGAATCCTTTCCAGATATGCACCCCCAGCATGGCCCCATAAAGAACGTCGCCTGTGCCGTAGATCTGCTTGAAAAGTGTGTCCTGCGGCTGGAAATAGCCGGCATAGGGGCCGAACTTGAGCAGGTTGTACTTTTTTAGGGACGGTTGCGGACTGGCCGTGGCCGGCGGCTCGCTGACCGCGGGCCGGGGCTGCGCAGTCTGCTCGGCTGCACGTTCAGGATTGCCGACCACAATCCCGAGTTGCACCGGGCGGCGCCCGGTGTCCCCACCCCAGTCATAGACCTTGACCGTGTAGGTTCCCGGTAGCGCAAAACGGTGGCTGACCCGGGCGCCGGCCAGGATTTGGCTATCCTTCTCGGCGGGGATCACCGTGCCGTCCCCCATGTCCCAGCGCAAGCGGTCGGGAGTGTTGAAATGGACGGCGTTGAATTCCAGCTTCGTTCCGGCCGCAGGACGATCCGTCACCATGCTCAGGCGGCGGGGATCGGCACCGACCCGCACTTCGACCGCCAGGGGGGGCCGGGAGCGGTCGCCTGAATCATAAGCCTTGACGATATAGGTTCCTGCCTTTTCATAAGCATGACTGACCAGGAAAGAGGGCTTGACCACTCCGGGGCCGGGACCGGGCGCGATCTCGCTGCCGTCTCCCAGGTCCCAGGCGATCTTGCCCGGGTCGCGGAAATTGCGGGCGGTGATGGACACGGGATGGTTGGCCATGGGGCGCTCGGGACTGATGCTCAAGGAGCGGGCCAGGGCCGAAACCGTCACCTGCACCGAGACCGGCGGCAGGCCGTCCTTGCCGCCTTCATCGAAAACCTTTACCAGGTATTGGCCGGCGGCGGCGTAGGCGTAGGACATTGTGGCTTCCTCGCCCCGGGAGACCTTGCCGCCGCTGGTCAGCACCGTCCCGTCGCCCATGTCCCATTTCAGCAGGTTCGGAGTGCGGAAATTGACGGCGGAGAACAACAGCGGCTGGCCGGCGGCCGGGTCCTGGGGCGAGAAGACCACCCGGCGGGTCTCCACCAGGACCTCGGCTTCGGCCGCGGCCACGGCCTGGACATCGCTGCCCAGCACGTACCAGGGCTCGGACCCGGCGGAGGGCGGCGGGCTGAGGAGAGCGACACGAAGATAATTGCCGCTCTTCTCCAGGACCCGCAGCACGGTCCCGAATCCGATCTCGCGGACGATGCGGGCATTGGCGTCGGGCAGGGCGCGGAGCCTGGCGAAGCGCACGGTGACGCGCACGAAATCATCTTCGCCCGCCGCAACGGGAGAAGCGAACAGGGTGGAGAAAACAACGCACAAAATGACCGCCAGCAGGACCTTGTTCGTTTTCATGGCGCCTCACCTTACCATGAGAGCGGGAAAAAGTAAAGATTGCAAAAGCGGGGTGGATTTGTTATGTTCTGGCCATGGAAAAAGCACTCGCGCTGGTCTTTTCATCAGTCGTCTTCATTATCGGGCTGGCTTTCCTGATCACCGGGCGCGCCGCCATCGGCCTGCTGCTTTTCGCGGTCGCCCTGCTGCTGGTCTACCTGGCTTTCAAAAAAAAGGAGACGGTGGTCGTCCAGCAGCGCCTGGACATCGGCGGCGAGGTCGCCGCCCGGCTGCTCAAGTGCCGGAATTGCGGCGCCGAGCTGCAAAAGGAGGCCATGGAAGTGAAGCTGGGGGCTGTCTTCATCTCCTGTCCCTACTGCCACAGCCAGTACCAGCTCGAGGAGGAGCCGAAATGGTGAGGAAAAGAACCGCGGCGGCCTCCCTGCTGGCGCTGATGCTCTGCCTGCCGGCGCTGGCCGCCGACTATTATTTCAAGGTCAACGAGCTGCAGGCCGAGGTTACCGTCCGCCCGGACGCCAAGGTCGAGATCCGTTACGCCATTACGTTCACCCCGCAGGCGGGCAGCCATGCCGTCGATATCGTCGACATCGGCATGCCCAACGAACATTACGACCTGGGCTCGGCCCGCGCCGCCATCGCCGGCACGCCCCTTTCCTCTATCCGCAACTCCGAGTACGTGAAGCCCGGGGTCGAGGTTCACCTGGGCGGCCAGGAGATCGCTCCCGGCCAGACCCGGACCCTGGAATTTTCCATCCTGGTCTCGCGCCTGATTTTCGCCGACAGCGATGACGGCCGCTTCGCCTCCCTGCAGTTCAAGTCCACCTGGTACGACGGCAAGTACGTGTCGGGCAATGCCGAGCGCATCGGGATCCGCTTCAACCTGCCGCCGGGATCGAAACCCGAAGACGTCAAGTACCACGCCTTCGGGCGCAGCGACTACCCGCCGAGCGAGACACTCTACGAGAACGGCCGCGTTTCCTATCGCTGGCAGTGGGAAAACCGGCCGGCCACGGTCCCCTATGCCGCGGGCGCCTCCTTTCCCAGGAACCTCGTCGCCGGCGTCGCCGTTCCCTCCAGGCCATCCATTCTCAAGGCATTGTTCACGGCCTTTTTCGCCTTCATCGCCTTCGTTTTATCCCTGGCGCCGGTCTGGATCATCGTGCTGATCGTCGTCTTCGCCGTGCGCGGCAATCGCAGGCGCCTGCAGCAATACCTGCCGCCGCGCGTCGGCATCGAGAGCGCCGGCATCAAGCGCGGCCTGGCGCCGGCGGAAGCGGCGCTGCTCCAGGAGCTGCCGCTGGCCAAGGTTCTGCTGCTCATCATCTTCGGGCTGTTGAAGAAGGACAAGCTTGCGATCCAGGAGGAGGCAGCCAAAATTTTCCGCTTTCATGTGCTGGAAAAACAAGGGCTGGAGCTGCAGGAATATGAGAAGGACTTCATCGCCGCCGTCGACAAGGATCAGCGCCTGGACAAGGCGGCGCTGCGCAGGATGTTCACCGCCATGATCGCCGCGCTGGAGAAAAAAATGGCCGGCTTCTCCCGGCGCGAGACCAACCAGTATTTCCAGGGGATCATGAACAAGGCCTGGGAACAGGTCAAGAGTTGCCCGCGCGGGAAATTGCCCGGGGAACTCGACGAAACGCTGGAATGGCTGGCCCTGGACCCCGAGTTCGAGACCAAGCTGG
>JBGSPO010000047.1:0-14385 GCA_041738575.1 Candidatus Aminicenantia bacterium | reverse complement strand
CCATCAGGTTGTCCACCGGGATATTGAAGAAGCCCTGGATCTGGGCGGCGTGCAGGTCGATGGTCAACACGCGCGAGAAGCCGGCCGTCTCCAGCAGGTCGGCCAGCAGCCGCGCCGAGATGGCCACGCGCGGCCGGTCCTTGCGGTCCTGGCGTGCGTAGGCGTAATAGGTGATCACGGCGGTGATGCGCCGCGCCGAGGCGCGCTTGAAGGCGTCGGCCATCAGCAGCAGTTCCATGATGTGGAAGTTGGCGTCGGCGCACAGCGACTGCACGATGAAGACGTCGGCGCCGCGGACGTTCTCGTGGCTCTGGAAGCGGATCTCGCCGTCGGAGAACACGTCGAGGACGGACTTGCCGAGCCGGCCGCGCAGGTGCCCGGCGATCTCGCCCGCCAGTTTCTCGTTGGCCGAGCCGGAAAAGATCAGGAACTTGTTGTCGTTGATCATGTGGTTTTTCTGGGGCGGGAGGATTCGAACCTCCGAATGTCGGCTCCAAAGGCCGATGCCTTACCGCTTGGCGACACCCCAATGCACTCCTGATAGTATTTTTTGCCGATGGTGCGGGTCAGGATCGTGCCGGGCAGGATCCTGGGCAGGGAACGGAGCACGCGTGCGGGGCCGATGCCGAACACCGCCGAGCCGCTGCCTGTCATCTGCACGAAACCGCATCCTGTACTGGACATTTTTTCCTTGATTCCCCTGATTTCCGGAAACAATTCAAAGGTAACTTTTTCCAGATCATTTTTTAAAATGGAGAAATCGCCTTTTCTCAGGAAGAGTTGTATTTTACTGGCAAAATGGGCTTTTGTCAAGCGGAATCGGGAAAAAACCAGGGCCGTGGATACGGGCGACGCGGGCAGGCACAAGGCGATCGACCGCGGCCTGAGGGCAGGCACCGGAAGCAGCATCTCGCCGATGCCCTCGCCCAGCGCCGTGCCTCCGCGGAGAAAGAAGGGCACATCGGCGCCCAGGCCCGCGGCCATTTCGTGCAGCTGGGCGGCGGGGATGCCCAGGTTGAAGTAGCGGTCCAGGAAGAGCAGCATGACGGCGGCGTTGCCGCTGCCGCCGCCCAGTCCGGCTCCGGGCGGAATGTTCTTGCGCACGCGGATGTCGAAGCCGCGACGCAGCGGGTAGTTCTCATAGATCAGGCGGCAGGCGCGGGCGATGGTATTGCTCCCGTCCCAGGGGACGCGGGGATCGCTGCCGGTGAGGTGGATGCGGGCGCTGCGGGTTTCGCGCAATTCCAGCTGGTCGCTGAGGTCGATGGTCTGGAAGAGGGTCCGCAGGGTATGGTAGCCGTCGTCCCGCCGGCCGGTGATTTCCAGCCCCAGGTTGATCTTGGCGAACGAGCGCAGGGCGATCATTGTTCCAACACGTCTTCCAGCTCGGCGGCGCGGTAGCGCCCGGCATAGTCGACCCAGACGATGCGTCCGGGGCGGAACTCCCGCTTGGAGATCCGCAGTGCCAGCTCGGCGCCGCCTTGGCTCAAGCGCACCGCGGCCGGCACGCCGTTGTTGCCGGCGCGCTCGATGGAGACGGCGATCCCCTTTTCCAGGAATTCCGCCGCCGGCGCGGCGCCGACCAGGAGCAGCGAGCGCAGCGCCGACAAGTTCACGCCGATCCCCCACAAGCGGTCGAGCATTGAGCTGAAATCGCCCCGCCAATAGGTTTTATTCCCGAAATTGACCAGCACGGCCTCTTCTCCGGCGACAGCCAGTTCCAGCCCCACTTGGTTGAGGGGGGTGAAAAAAATAAATTTGGAAATGTTCTCGTCAAAACGCCAGATCACCCTGCCGTTCTGGCGGGCGCCTGCGTCCTGAAGGCTGAATTTGATGTTCAGGTGATGGAAATAAGGGCCGGCAGGAGGCTGCAGGTCGGGAGAATGGGGCCGGCAGGCCGCGAGGCTCACCCACGCGAGCAAAAGCAATGTCTTTTTCAACATCGCCTTCATTTTAGCACAAGCGGACCCATTTTAAACGCGATCGAAAAAGAAGGGTTTGCCGCGGGTCAGGATCCCGGATCGTGATTTTCATGAGGCCGGGTGACCGCGGTGTTTTCATCCAAGCCGGGCGCACACCGGCCGCGCCACACAAAAAAGACCGGGATGCCCAATGCGATCAGGACCAGCCCGATGGCGGAATTACGGAAGTCATGGACCAGGGAATTGACCGTCAGGAAAACCGACGACAGGATGAACAGGAGCGGGGTCAGCGGGTAGCCCCAGGTCCTGTAGGGCCTGGGCAGGTCGGGGCGCTTGCGCCGCAGGATGATCACCCCGGCGACGGTCAGGCCCATGAAGATCCAGAAGCCGAAGATGACGTAGGAGAAAAGCTGCTCGAAGGTCCCGCTCAGGCTGAGCACGGCCGCCCAGGAAGCCAGCAGGATGATGGAGACGTAGGGTGTCCGATAAATGGGATGGACCCTGGCCACGCTTTTAAAAAACAAGCCGTCGCGGGCCATGGCGTAGAAGACTCTGGACGAGGTCATGATGTGGCCGTTGGCCGTGCCGGTCATGGACAATAGGATGATCAGCGCGATCGCCGCCGCGCCTGCGGGGCCGAAAACCTCTGCCATGACATCGGCCGCGATCCGTCCCGAGGAGGCCATGCGGCTTGCCGGGAACACATAAAGATAGGCCAGGTTGGCCAGGATATAAAGGGAGAGGACCGCCAAGGTGCCAATGAAGAGCCCCAAGGGAAGCTTTTTCTGGGGATCGCGCATCTCGCCGGCGCTGTAAGTACCTGTTTCCCAGCCCTTGTAGGCCCAGAGCACGGCCACCATGGCCAGGCCGAAGCGGCCCAGCAGTCCCCCAGCGCCGGCTGCGGGGGAACCCGTTCCGAGGAAATTGCCCGTCGATCCCTTGGCAAAGATGAAGATCAGGGTGCATACGGCGATCAGGGCGACGAACTTGATCGCGGTCAGGAAATTCATCAGGTAAGCGCCTTTTTTAACGCCGAGGATGTTGACCAGCGTCAAGACCGCGATCAGGGAGATCGCCACCACCTTCATCTGCAGCCCGGACAAGTCGAAGAAATAAGGAAGGTATTTCGTGGAAAAACCGACCGCCAGCGTGGCGATAGTGCCCGATTCGATGACCAGGAACAGGGCCCAGCCGAACAGGAAAGCCACCAAGGGTCCGTAGGCTTCGCGCAGATATACGTAAATGCCGCCGGCGCGGGTGAACATGGTGCCCAACTCGGCAACGGCCAGGGCGCCGAAGAAACTGAGGATGCCGCCCAGGATCCAGACCAGCAACATGAGCCCCGGAGTCCCGACATCTTGGGCCACCTTGGAGGGGTTGATGAAAATGCCCGAGCCGATCATGGTGCCGATGACGATGCCGATGATGCTGATCAGCCCGAGAACCCGGGGCAGTTCATGACCAGGGGCTGACGACGGTTGTGTCTCGTAAGCAGCCATCAGCCGATCACCAGGACGAAAAGGGTCGCAACAATGAGCAGCGGGCAAAGGTACTTCAACGAGAATGACCAGATCCTGGCATACCTGAATTGTTTAGTCCCCTGCCCTATCTCTTCCAGGGCGTTGGCGCTCTTCCACACGTAGCCCACGAAGATGGCGATGAACAGCGCCCCGACGCTCAGGGCAAGCGAACCCCAGACGAAATCCATCATCTCAAAGAAGCTGATGTGGATCAGCGGCAGCCTGCGGAAAAAATCGACGCTGCCGAAAGAGAGGATCGAGGGGACGCCGATGATGAAGGAAACCCCCGAAGCCAGAAGTACCGATTTTCTCCTGCTCCATTTCCTTTCATCGATGAGGTAGGCGGCGGCAACCTCCAGCAGGGAGACGGTGGACGCCAATGCGGCGACGCCGAGCAGGAGGAAGAACAGCATGCCGAACAGGGTGCCGAATGGCATCTGGTCGAAAATGACCGGCAGGATGTGGAACACCAGCGGATGGCCGCCTTCCGGGCTCATACCGTACGCGGCCAGGGCCGGGAAGATGATGAATCCGGCCATGACGGCGGTGAACGTATCCAGGAAGGCCACCCAGGCGGCGCCGGCCGGGATGCTTTCCTCCTTCTTCAGGTACGATCCATAGGTGATCATGGCTCCCATGCCCAGGCTGAGGCTGAAAAAGGCCTGGCCCAGGGCGTCGATGATCACGCGCGGCGTCAGTTGGGAGAAATCGGGCTTGAGATAGAACTCGAGGCCTTTCCCCGCCCCGGGCAGGGTCAGCGAACGCACCAGCAGGATGGTCATGATGACGAACAGCACCGGCATCAGGAACTTGCATGCCTTTTCAATGCCGTTGGCGATGCCCCTGGCCACGATATAGCCGGTGATGAAAAGGAAAGCCGCCAGCAGGAACGCCTGCAGCCAGAAATTCCGGGCAAAGGCGTCGAATATCCCCGGGGTCGCCGCCGTCCCCGCGTTCCTCAGGCCGCCCGACAAGGTCTTGAAAAAATAGCCCAGGGTCCAACCCGAGATCAGCGAATAATAAGACAGGATCATCACCCCGGCGACCACCCCGAGATAGCCGACCAGTTTCCAGGGGCCACGGGGGCGAAATTCCTTGAACGCCCCCACCGGGTTCTTGCCCGTGGCGCGCCCCATGGCGATCTCGGCGATGAGTACCGGCATGCCCAGCAGCACCACGGCCGCCAGGTAGACGAAAAGGAAGGCCGCTCCGCCGTATTTTCCGGTCATATATGGAAATCGCCAGATATTGCCGATGCCGATGGCTGAACCGGCGGCGGCCAGGATAAAACCCAAGTTGGAAGTCCATTTTCCCCTGGAAGCCATGCAAGTCCTCCTCAGAAACGCGAATTCGTGAAATCCATGCCTAACATAGGAGCCGATTCTTGTCAAACCAGGGATGCCGCTTCAAAATTCTCTATCGGTATCGGCCGCGCAGGGGAAATGCGCATTGACCATGTATTTTGATTGTGCTACCATCGATTTCTCCAGGCCGGGGTGGCGGAACTGGCAGACGCACGGGACTTAAAATCCCGGGAGGGCAACCTCGTGGGGGTTCGATTCCCCCCTCCGGCATTAGAACTTGAACGAACTATCGTGACGAGTGACGCGTAACGCGTGACGAGTAACAACAATCAATCGAAATAGAAAAGAAAAAAGTGCTCGCTAAATGAATTCGTTTCTGTGCGGTTACATGTCACGCGTTACGCGTTACGCGTCACGGAGATCAAAAAAAAGGGGCGGGGAACCCCGCCCCTTTTTTTATCAGGAACTATTTGGTCTTGATATTGGCGAAATAGGTATAGAGAATCGGGATAAAAAATTGGGTGAGCAGAACGGTGGCGGACAGGCCGCCGATCACGGCGACTGCCATGGGGGCGCTCATCTCGCCGCCCTGCTTGGTGGTCATGGCCATGGGGATCATGCCGACGATGGTGGTTATCGAGGTGATCAGGACCGGGCGCAGGCGCGTAGCGGCTCCCTTGACCACGGCCTCCAGCCTGTCCATCCCCTCGCCGACCAGCTGGTTGATGTAGTCGACCATGACGATGCCGTTGTTGACGGCGATGCCGGTGAAAATGATGAATCCCATCATCGAGCCCATGTTGATGGTGGTGCCGGTGACGGCCAGGAGCGCGACCACGCCGATGAAGCCCAGGGGGATGGTGAACATGTTGATGAAGGGAAATTTGAGGTTCTCGTACAAAGAGGCCATGACGGCGAAAACCAGCACCAGGGCGATCAGCAGGGCGAAGGCCAGGGTGGTGAAGGTCTCGGTCATATTTTCGTACTGGCCGGCCATTTCGATAAAGTACCCCTCGGGCAGGCTGGAGCTGATGCCGGCTGTCTTCTCCTTGATCTCCTTGACGATCGAGCCCAGGTCGCGGCCGATGAAGTTGGCCCCGACCGTCACCTTGCGCACCATGTTCTCGCGGTCGATGCGCACCGGGCCGAAAAGGTTCTTGAACTCGGCCACCTCGGAAAGGTAGACTTTGGCTCCGGTCGGCGTCTGGATGGGCAGTTTCCTAAGGTCTTCGATAGAAGTGCGGTCGCTCTCCTTAAGCTGTACGCGGATATCGCGGTCCTCCCCTTCCAGGATCATGCGCGACACGACGGTGCCGATGGTGTAGGTGCGGACCTGGCTGGAGATGGCGTAGGGAGTCAGCCCCAGTTTGGAGGCCTCCTCCTTCTTGATGTGCAGCTGCAGCTCGGGCTTGCTTTTCTCCAGGGAGACCTTCACGTCGCGCAATCCTTTGATATCGACGATCCTGGCCCGAACGCTCTCGGCGATGCGCTCCAGGCGGCCCATGTCGCGGCCGAAGCACTGGATTTCGATGGGGTTCGTCGACGTGCCCATCATCGAGGCGCCGGCGATGTCGATGGCCGTGATGCGGCTGTTCTCCAGCGTGGGGAACGATCGCCGCCAGCGCTCCAGGATTTGCTTGTCCGACTCCTTCCTCTCGCCGCTGGGCTTGAGATAGGCGTAAATGATCGCCTCGTAGGAGCCGGCGGCGCCGGTGCCGCTGGCCGTATCCTGGGCACTCTGCTCGCTGGTCCCCACCTGGACGAAAGTGGTGATGACGTTGGGGTCTTTCAAGGATTCGTTTTCCAGGTACCTGACGATGCGGTCGGTCTCTTCGACATTGGTTCCCACCGGCATGGAGACCTTCAGGTAGAGCATGGCGCTGTCGGTGGCGGGCATGAACTCGGTGCCCAGGAAGGCGGCGCCGACCATGGACAGTACGAAGGCGGCGATGATGCCGAAAAGCACTTTCTTTCTGTGGACCAGAGCCTTGCGCAGCCAGCCCTCGTAGCGATCGCGTACCGGCGTGAACTTGTCCTCGCCCAGGTCAACGACTCCCTCGGCCGTCTGTTGCCCTTTTTTCTTGTGGACGCGGAACATCCAGGCGGCCAGCATGGGGACGATGGTCAGGGCCACGAACAGCGAGGCCATCAGGGCGATGATCACCGATACGGCCAGGCTCTGCGCCATGCGGCCGGCGATGCCGGTGGCAAACACCATGGGAAAGAAGACCGCGACGGTGGTCAGGGTGGAGCCGGTGATGGCCAGCCCGACCTCGGATGTGCCCTTGCGCGCCGCCTCGGTGGGGGTCATCCCCTCCTGCAGGTGACGGAAAATGTTTTCGATGACCACCACGGCATTATCGACGAGCATGCCCACCCCCAAGGCAAGTCCACCCAAGGTGATCAGGTTCAGCGTGTAGCCCATGATGTAAAAGGCGATGAAGGCCACCACGATCGACAGCGGGATGGTGATGCCGATGGCGATCGTCGGCTTGAGGTTGCGCAGGAAGAGGAAGATGATCAGCATGGCCAGCAGGCCGCCCATAATGATATTGATGGTCGACTTGTTGGACATCATCTCGATGATGCGCGACATGTCAAGCCAGACGTGGAACTTGATATCGCCCTTGAGCGTAGGCTCGACCTGGGCCAGCACTTTCTTAACTTCACGGGCGACCAGCACCGAGTTGGCGCCAGAGCTCTTGGTGACCATCATCATGATTCCCGGCTGGCCGTTCATGCGCAGCTTGAGCCGGGCCTCCTTCGGAGCCTCCTTGACCGTGCCGAGGTCCTTGAGAAAGATCGGGGCGCCGCTGCGGCTCATACCGACCAGGATGTCGCCGATCTCGGAAAAGGTCTTGAACTCGCCCATGGAGCGCAGCAGGAATTCCTTGTGATTCTCGGTCATGTAGCCGGCGGGCAGGTTGACGTTGGAGGCCTGAATGGCGCCCTCCACCTGGCCGATGTTCACGCCGCGCGACTCGAGCTTGCCCTTGTCGATGCTGACCAGGACTTCGTTCATCTCGGGCGAAAACACCGCGGTCGAGGCCACGCCCTCGATGCGCTCCAGGCGCGTGGCGACTTCGTTGTCAACATAGTCGCGCAGCTTGCTCAGGTTCATGGTGCCGCCGCCGGTGATGCCGTAGGCGATGATCGGCATCTGCGAGAAGTTGAACTTCATGACGAAAGGCTCGTCGGCCCCGTCGGGAAGGAATTGAGAATACATGCCGATGGTGTCGCGAATGTCCTGGGCGGCGAAGTCGAGGTTGATCCCCCATTCGAACTCCACCATGACCACCGACTGCCCTTCCAGCGAGACGGACTGCAGCTTCTTGATCCCCGAGACGGTCGAGATCCACTGCTCCACCGGGCGGGTGATGTTCTGCTCGATGTCCTCGGAGGAGACGCCGCCGTAGGTGGTGATCACGGTGATGTAGGGATAATCCATGTCGGGCAGCATGTCCAGGCCCAGCTTGGTGAACGAGATCATGCCCAGGATGACGATGACCAGAACGACCATGGACATCGTCACCCGTTTCTTCAGCGAAAAATCGACGATCTTCATTTTTTATCTCCAGCCGTCACGACGGCGGTGCCGTCCTTCAGGTCGTAGTTGCCTTCCACGATCACCGACTCGTCCGGGCGCACCCCGGAAACGACCTCGAAGCGGGTACCGTTCTTCAGGCCCAGGGTCACGGCGCGCTTGCGGGCGATACCGTTTTCGTTGACCAGCACTTCCTTGTCGCCGGCCAGCAGGGCGGTGAGCGGCAGCATGAAAATGCCATCCTTGCGGATGTATTCTATTGAAATATCGGCATAGACGCCGGCCTTGATCTTCATCTCCGGGTTGTCGATCTTGACCTCGACCTTGAAGGTCTTGGAGAGCGGGTCGGCGGCCAGGTTCTTGGAATAGACCTCGCCGACGAATACCTCGCCCGGGCGGGATGAGATGCCCACCTGGCATTTCTGTCCGATGCGGATCAGCTCGATCTCCTCGGCCGGAGCTTCGACCGTGACCTTCACCTTGGAGAGATCCATGAGGGTCAGGATGCTCTGGCCCATGCCCATCATGGGGTTGATCATGTCGCCCTCTTCCATGTTCTTGGCGGCGATGATGCCGGCGAAGGGCGCTTTCATCAAGGCGTTTTTCGCCGTGTAGTCCACCAGGTCCAGGTTGGCCTTGGCGCTCTTCAGCTGCGTGTCGGCGGCGTCCAGGGCCAGTTTTGTGTTCTCGTACTGCATCTGGGAGATCGCCTTGTTCTCCAGCATCTTCTTCATGCGCTCTTCGTTCAGCTTGGCGTTCTGAAAGGCGGTCTGTGCTACGGCCATGGCGGCGCGGGCCTGTTTCTGCATCAACTCCAGTGACGTCATGTCCAGCGTGGCCAGCAGCTCGCCCTGGCCTACCTTGTCGCCCTGCTTCTTGAGGATGCGGCCGACGCGGCCCGAGGCGTCGGGCGCGATGTTGGCCGTCTTCCAGGCGCTGACCGTGCCTTTATAATTGAAATATTTCGCCAGAGTCCCTTTCTGCGGAAGCTCGACCTTGACCAGCAACGGCTTCTGCTGCTCGGTCGCCTGCCCCGCTTTCTTGGAGCAGAAAGTAAACGTGAGTACCAGGACCAGCAGTAAAGAAAATAAAATCTTTTTCATGCGACTCCTCCGTTCAGATTGATGCCGGTGACTTTTTCAAGCTCGGCGATGGCGATATTATAGTTGTACAGGGCCTGCAGGTAGTTGACCTTGGCCCGGGTCAGCTCGTTATAGGAAGAATTCAGCTCGAGGATGGTGATCATCCCTTCTTTATAGCTGAGCTCGGCGATGCGTACGCCCTCCCTGGCGCTCTCCATGTTCTTCAGCCCCATCTGGATGTTCTCGTACTCCTGGAGGATCGTTCGGTAGCCGCTCTCGACCTGCAGGCGGGTGGCGTCGCCCAGTTGCCTCACATTCAGGTCCATGATCTTCTTCAGCACGTTCATTTCGCCGACCTGGGCGCTGCGCTTCAGGCCGGTAAAGATAGGCCAGCTCATCCCCAATGAGATGGAATAGTAGTCTTGCCAGTTGTTCTTGCGCAGATTGAAGTAATCGGACTGGTAACTGTAGGCGGCCACCAGGGAGAAGTTCGGCACGTACTGGGCCCAGGTGATCTTCAGCAGGTTGTGGATCTTCTGTTTCTCCATCTGCAGCTGCAGCAGCTCCGAGCGGTTGCTCAGCGAGTTCTGCAGCAGGCTGGCCAGCTCCAGCTGCACCTGCCGATAGCCCAGCTCGCCTTGCAGGCGCACCTCCTGGGTCGGGGGCAGTCCCAGCATCAGCTTCAGGCCCAGGGTGGACGTTTCCAGCAGGTTCGCCACGCGCAGCACGTCGGGCTTGACGGCGCTGAATGCCAGTTCGGCGCGCAACAGGTCATACTGCGAGGCCATGCCCAGATCGAAGCTGTTCTTGACGTTGTGGAAGTTGTTCTCGGCCAGTCCATACGCTTCCTTGTGGGCCTTGAGAAGCTCCTGCATGATCTGGATGTTGTAGAAGGCCTTGCGCACGTTCAGGATGGTGTCGGCCCGCGAGTTCCTTTCTCTCTCCTTGGCCAGGCGCAGGTCCAGCTCGGCGTTCTTGTAATTGAAGAAGATCTTGCCGCCGGTGAACACGGGCTGGACGATCTGGAAGGAGAACGAGTAATCCAGCTGGAAGCGCAGGGAGGCCTTGGTGGGCTCGCCCCCGGGAACGAAGGACGGGATCTCGATGGTCATCAGCTTCTGGTCAAGTATTTTGGAGCCCGACAGGGTCGCCTCGGGCAGGAAGCCGAAGTTCTGCATCAGGCGGTAGCGGTATTGCCGGATCTCCTGCTGGCTGACCTGGTAGGCGGGATTGTTGGTCAGTGCCAGCTGGATCGCCTGGTCCACGGTCAGTTCCATGGGAGCATTCTGGGCGAATGCCAGCGTGCCCAGCATAAGCAAAACAAATAGTGCTCGTTTCATCATGCCTCCTATGCCAAAATGCCGTTCTTTAATAGTCTCATGATCAGCTTCTTCATCTTTTCATGGTCGTTGACCTCGCCCTTGATCGAATCCCAGAAAGCGCCTTCCAGCAGGGTGCTGAGCGCCATGCCGATCATCTCCACGGAGAAATCCTCAAGTATCTCGGGGCGCACGATATCCTTCATGAACTCGCCCAGTTCCCTGGCGGTTTCCTGTCTTTTACGGATTTCGGCATTCACATGTTCTTCCATGTCCCCGCATTCCTGGATAACCAAGTGGTGCTCCCGGATCATCATCCTCAGGAAGTCGCGCTTCTCCTGCATATATTCAATGGACAGGTCGATGAACTCCTCGATGATCTGGTACTTGTCCTTCTTCTGCCCCATGATGAGCTTGCCTTTTTCGGCGATCTCGTTCTGGAACCTGGCGAATAGCCCGATGAACATCGAGGCCTTGCTCGGGAAATAATTATAGAGCGTCGGCTTGGAAATCTGGCATTTTTCGGCGATCTTGTCCATCGAGGTGTTTTTGTAGCCAAGCTGGGTAAAAAGGGATTCGCAGCAATTCAGGATAAAATCACGCATCATGTCTTCTTTACTTTTAGTCAATTTTGTTTCCTCTGGTAAATTAATTTAACTATGGGGATAAATAATTAACCATACGTAAACTATTTTAACTCAGAGTTTTCCTCTTGTCAACTATTTTTTTCTTTTTTAAATCTTTGTAGCGAAAGCATCCGATCACGTGATCATTGACCAAGCCAGTAGCCTGCATGAGGGCATAAACAATGGTCGAGCCGACGAATTTGAAGCCGCGCCGGCGCAGGTCGGCGCTGATGGCATCGGAGAGAGGTGTCTTCGGCGGAATCTCGTCGTGGTTGCGCCAGCGGTTGCGCAGGGGCCTCCCGCCCAGAAAATCCCAAATATAGCGGTCGAAGCTGCCGAATTCCCCCCTTATCCTGATGAAAGCCCGGGCGTTGCTCACCGAGGCGGTGATCTTGGCCCGGTTGCGAATCAGCCCGGGATCGGCCAGCAGCCCGGCGACTTTCTTGTCATCATAACGGGCGACCCTGTTGAAATCGAATCCGTCATAAGCCCGGCGGTAGTTTTCGCGCTTTTTCAGAACCAGGAGCCAGTTCAGTCCGGCCTGGGCCCCTTCCAGGGTCAGGAATTCCGACCATTTGCGGTCATCGTGCACCGGCACGCCCCACTCGCGGTCGTGGTACTCGATATAGAGCGGGTCGGACAGGCACCAGGGGCAGCGCCTCGGGGCGGTATTGCTCATGCCGTCCATGGTAATCGACGATCGGCGCTCCTGTCAAGCCGATGCGCTTCTTGACAATCACCCCCCTGAGGAGTAAATTTTAAAAATGGTCGGAAAAGAAGGTGAAGTCGAGCAGGTCAGGGAGATATTGAGCGGCAAAAAGCTGCATGTCTCCCGGCAAAAGATCGCCGACAATCTGGCCATGCTCGAGCGCTCGCAGGATATTTTCCCCCAGCCGCAGCAGAAGGCGCTGCTGGTCCAGCTGCTGCACTCGTACGAGAATTCCAAGAAAAAAGTGGTCGTGCAGGTGGAGGAGATCGGTGAAAAGAAGCTCCCCCTGACCATGGTCATGGGCGTCCTGGGCGAGGACTGGACCGGCATGGGCAATTCGATCCTGGGCATCATCCACCAGAAGCACGGCAATGTCCTGTTCATGAAAGGCTTCACCCTCACCTACCTGGACCGCAAGCTGGGCATCGTCCTGGTCTCTTTCCTGATCCGCACCCCCGAGGATTACGGCCGCTTCCTGAAGGACAAGAGCAACCTGCTGTCGGCGCTGAAGGACGCCTCGCAGGGGACCGTGGGCAAGACCCTGCTGCTCGAGGATGAGACCATCAAGTTCGAGCTCTACAACCAGGTCATCCGGATGATCAAGAAGATGTACCGCGGCGCGGACCTCCAGGAGATCATCGGCGAGAACGGCGAGACCCTGAAGTTCTTCTCCTCGCGCTCCCGCGAGTACCTCCAGGAGCGGAAGCTCTCCGACCTGGCCGGCCTGGTGATCGACAACTACCTCTTCCAGAAGCAGGTCCGCGAGGGCCGGGCCGACCAGCGGATCCGCATCAAGAATTTTGAGACCCTGGACGAGCGGCTGACCGGCATCACCTTCGTCTGCTGGGAAGAGAACTTCTCCGTGGAAAGCTTCCTCAAAACCCTGGATTTCATCGTCCCCGGCCACATCATCAAGCACCACAAGAGCTTCGTGTCGGCGCAGAAGATCCTGGTCTACCGCATCGAGATCGTCGACCGCCAGGGGCTGCCGCTGAACCCCGAGGCCATCCGCTCGATCGAGAACTCGCTGGAGCGGATGATCAGCACGGCCGTGGACGAAAAATTCTCCCAGATCAAGTCGGTGGGCGGCTACGAGCATTATGCCCGGGCCATCATCCCCTTCCTGATGGCCGAGTTGAAAACAACCGGCATCAGCCAGGTGTTCATGAGCGTGGAAAAGAAGACCGAGTTCATGATGCAGCTGAAGCTCATCGTCGTCGCCCGCCTGGAGGGCAAGGGCAGCCTGAACAAGCTGATCCGCCTGCTGGAGGGCGACCACGGCATCGAGATCCTGTCGGTCATCCCGCCCCGCCTCTACCAGAAGCAGACCGAGGTCAACATCCTGAACCTGAAGGTCACGCTGGCCGACTTCATCTCCATCGCCGCCATCTTCCAGACCATCAAGAACATCCTGAAGAAGATGTACAGCCAGGTGCGCGACTTCGACGAGGGGCTGCGCGACAGCGACATGCGCTCGCTGATGGAGGTGACCGCCGAGGCCCGCGCCCTCAATCCCCTGCTGATCAAGGAGATCTACTTCAACTTCGACGAGATCTACCGCCTGGAGACGCCGCCGGTCATTCTGGCCCAGATCATGAAGCTGGTCTGCTCGACGATCCGGGCCGCGAAGAAAGTGGACATGGACCGCGTGGTCGTCAAGTACCAGAACATCCGCCTGCCCCAGAAGAGCGAGGCGGGCAAGACCATCTTCGTCATATCCTATTCCGGGGAAAGGAAGATCCTGAGCAAGTTCCTGAAGAGCCTGCCGGACAGCGACATTTATTTCACGCGCATCGAATGGGAGCAGCGCTTCTACCTGATCCTCATCTTCAAGAAGGGCAACCAGGCGCTGCCCTTCGATGAGATCGCCCGCATCAAGACCCAGGTGCTGGACAAGTTCCTGAAAAAGGCACTGGTCATCGATGCCGCGGCGCAAAGCCCCGACGAAGAGTGCTGAGCCCGGGGCGGCGATGTTCGAGCTGAAGTCTTCCTACTCGGTCACTCCCGCGCAGCGGGCCGCGGCGGACGAGATCGTCGGCCGCTTTCGCGCCGGCCAGAGCCGGCAGGTGCTGCTGGGGGTGACCGGCTCGGGCAAGACCTACACCATGGCGCGCATCATCGCCGAGCTGAACATTCCCACCCTGGTCCTTTCCCACAACAAGACGCTGGCCGCCCAGCTGTTCGGGGAGTTCAAGGGCTTCTTTCCCAACGGCCGCGTCGGCTATTTCATCAGCTACTACGATTACTACCAGCCCGAGGCCTTCGTGCCGCAGCGCAACCTGTACATCGCCAAGGAGGTTTCCATCAACCCCGAGCTGGAGCGCCTGCGCCTGGACGCCACCCGCAACCTGCTGGAGTC
>JBGSPO010000035.1:0-8672 GCA_041738575.1 Candidatus Aminicenantia bacterium | reverse complement strand
AGCAATCCGGGATGGCGGCGGCGGACGGGCGCACCTTATATGCGCGCAGGCGCTCCAGGGTTTCGCGCCGTCCGTAGAGGACGCCGGAGTGCGGACCGTAGAACTTATACGGCGAACAGGCAAGGAAATCGCAGCCCAGCTGCTGGACATCGACGGGGCGATGCGGGGCGAAATGCACGGCGTCCACGAATGTCAGCGCCCCGACCTGCCTGGCCGCGGCAACGATGCGCGGGACGTCGTTGACCGTGCCGAAGGCGTTGGATGCGTAGCCGACGGCGACGATCCGCGTCTTTTTATTGAGCAGCCGCTCCAAGCCGTCCAGGAGCAGGGTGCAGTCCTCCGGGCGGAATTCGAGCCAGCGGATGACCGCGCCCTTTTCCTGGAGGTAGAGCCAGGGGGCAATGTTGGCGTCGTGGTCCAGCCTCGTGACCACGATCTCGTCGCCCGGCTGCAGGAGCTGCCCCAGGGACCTGGAGAGGTGGAAGGTGAGCGTGGTCATGTTGGCGCCGAAAACGATCTCGTCGGCCGAGCGCGAATTGAAGAAGTCGGCCATGGCGGCGCGGCCGGCGGCGATGATCTCGTCGCTGCGCCGCGACGTGAGGAACAGGCCGTGCTCGTTGGCGTTGGCATCGCGGAAGTAGGCGGCCACGGCATCGATGACGGCCTGGGGCACCTGGGTGCCGCCAGGGCCGTCGAAAAACACCGAACCCGCGGCCAGCGCCGGGAACTGCGAACGGGCCAGGGCGGCCAGGTCTTTCATGATCCCTCCTTTGGTCTCAGCGTCCGGGAACCGGGCGCGGTCCCCTTGGGGGACCAGCGTCCCGAACCGGGCGCGGTCCCCTTGGGGGACTAGCGTCCCGAACCGGGCGCGGTCCCCTTGTGGGACAGGGCGATATTTTTCAGGGCGATGGCGGCGATCGACTCGCCGATGCTGATCGAGGCGGTGGCGGCCGGAGAGGGCGCATTGAGCACGTGGACCATGCGCTCGGCCTCGCGGATGCGGAAATCGTCGACCAGGAAACCGTTGGCTTCCAGGGCCTGGGCCCTTACCCCGGCCCCGCCCGGCACCAGGTCGCCGGCCTGGATTTCGGGGACCAGCCGCTGCAGCGCCCTGACAAAAGCTTTCTTGGAGAAGGAACGGTAGAACTCGCCGAGGCCCATTCTCCAGAATTTCAAACTCATGGCCCAGAACCCTGGATACAGGGCGAATTGCGCTGCGTCGCGGGGTGAAAAGCTGGTCTTTTTATAGCCGTGGCGCTTGAATGCCAGCACGGCGTTCGGCCCCGCCTCCACGCCGCCGCCGATCCTGCGCGTGAAATGAACGCCCAGGAAGGGGAAGCGCGGATCGGGTACCGGGTAGATCAGGTTGCGCACCAGGTCGTGGCGCCCGGGAACCAGTTCGTAGTATTCGCCGCGGAAAGGGATGATCTGCAGTCCCGGCCTGACTCCGCACATGCGGGCCACACGGTCGGATTGCAAGCCGGCGCAATTGACCAGGCTGCGGCAGCGCGCCTCGTCCGCATTGGAGCTCAGGTGCAGCTCGGTGCCGTCCCTGGCAAAACCCTGCACGCGGAAGTTCAGGCGTATTTCGCCGCCACCGGCGCGGATGATCGCGGCGTACGCATCACATACCTGCGTGTAATCGACGATGCCGGTCTCCCCCACCCACAGGCCGGCGATGCCGGCCACATGCGGCTCGTATTCCCGGAGCTCGCCAGTGCCCAGGCGCCGCAGCTTCTTCAGCCCGTTGGCGGCGCCTTTCTGCTCCAGGGCGTCCAGTGCGGCCAGCTCGTCGGGCCGCGTGGCCACGACCAGCTTGCCGCAGGCCTGGTGGGCGATCCCCTGCTCCGCGCAGAAGCGGTACAGCGCCTCGCGGCCGGCCACGCAGTTCAGCGCCTTCAGCGAACCGGGCTTGTAGTACAACCCGGAATGGATCACGCCGCTGTTGTTGCCGGTCTGGTGGGCGGCCAGCTTGTCCTCGGCCTCGAGGATGACGATGGAATGCACCCCGGCTTTCACCAGGGCCATGGCCGTGGCCAGGCCCACGATGCCGCCGCCGATGATGCCCACGTCGTAGATGCGCTCGCCCATCAGGTGCCTCCAGGTGGAATTCTGAATCCATTGTCGATTTGAGGAAAAAATATAGCAGATGCAACGGGCATAGTCAATCGGAACTCCGTGACGCGTAACGCGTGACGCGTGACATGAAAGAGAAGATCGATCAAGCGGAGTGAATGCCGCGCGACTGGTGAAAAACAATCGCCAGCGACGAAACAGAGACAGATATCTTCTCTTTTCGCGTTACGCGTCACGCGTTACGCAGGATTGCTCCCTCCCGACCGATGCGGTATAATGGCTCAGCCATTGGAGGATAAATCATCATGCTGAACGAAGCGATTTTTCGTGAATACGATATCCGCGGCCTGGCGGAAACGGAACTGGCCGACCCGGAAGTGGAGCGCATCGCCATGGCCGTCGCCGCCATTTTCGTGCGCGAGGGAAAAAAGAAGATCGCCGTGGGCATGGACGGCCGCCCCAGCTCGGAGCGCATCAAGGCCCTGCTCAGCCGCACCCTGGCCCGCTACGGGCTGCAGGTGACCGACCTGGGGCTGGTGCCCACGCCCGTGGTTTACTTTGCCGCTTTCCGCGATAAAATGGGCGGCGCTGTCATCATCACCGCCTCGCACAACCCCAGCGAATACAACGGCTTCAAGGTCATGCTCGGCACCGCCGCCCTCTACGGCGACCAGGTCAGGGAAATATACCGTTTGGCCGTCAACGGCCCCTTTGCGCCCGAGAAAAAGGGCAGCGTCCGCAAGCAGGACATCCTCGAGGACTATTTGCGGTACATCGAGGGCAATATCAAGCTGAAGAAGAAGCTGCGCGTCGTGGTCGACGGCGGCAACGGCACCGGCGGCATCACCGCCCCCGAGCTCTACCGCCGGCTGGGCGCCGAGGTCATCCCCATCTACTGCGACGTGGACGGCCGCTTCCCCAACCACCACCCCGACCCCACCGTGGTCAAGAACCTGCAGGACCTGATCGCCAAGGTGAAGGCGACCGGGGCCGACCTGGGCATCGGCCTGGATGGCGACGCCGACCGCCTCGGCGTGGTCGACGGCCGCGGGCGCATCCTCTGGGGCGACCAGCTGCTGGTCCTTTACGCCCGCGACATCCTCAAGGACCACCCGGGTGCCACGATCATCTCCGAGGTCAAGGCCTCGGAAGTTTTGTATGACGAGATCCGCAAGCATGGCGGCAAACCCATCATGTGGAAAGCCGGCCATTCGCTGATCAAGAAGAAGATCTTCGAGGAGAACGCCCTGGTCGCGGGAGAGGTCAGCGGCCATGTCTTCTTCAACGACAAGTGGTTCGGCTTTGACGATGCCGTCTACGCCGGTGCGCGTCTGCTGGAGATCCTGGCCGCAAGCGATTCCAGCCTGGCCGATATGTATGACTCGATCCCCCAGGTGTGCAATACCCCGGAGATCCGCGTCGATTGCGGCGATGATGTCAAGTTCCGCGTCGTCGAGGCCGTCCGCGACCATTTCCGCAAGATCCTGCCGGTGATCGACATCGATGGCGCGCGCGTCAAGTTCCCCCACGGCTGGGCCCTGGTCCGCGCCTCGAATACCCAGCCTTCGCTCGTGGTGCGTTACGAGGCCGACTCGGAAGAGGAACTACGCAAGATCCGGGACCAGTTCGAAGTGGTCATCCGCAGCGCCCAGGCCGAGTTCGGGAAATAACCATGCCGCTGGTGATCCAGATCATCCTGCTGGCCATGGTCCAAGGATTCACCGAGTTCTTCCCGGTCAGCTCCAGCGGCCACCTGTTGGTCTTTCAGAAGCTGCTGAACTTCACCACCCTGCCCCTGGTCTACGATATATTCTTGCACCTCGGCACCCTGCTGGCGGTCGGGGTCTATTTTTTCAAGGACCTGAAGCCGCTGGCGCTGCGCTTTTACGAGAAAGAAAACTTCAACATGCTGCTGCTGTTGGCGACCGCCACGCTTCCGACGGCGGTCATCGGCTTCGTCTTCAAGGATTTTTTTGAAGGCCTCTTCACGCAAACGTCCCTCCTGGGCTTCAGTTTCCTGTTCACCGCGCTGGTGCTTTTTGCCAGCCGCTATTTGCGCATCAAAAAGATCCCCGTGTTCCCGGCCGCTTTCATCATCGGCATCTGTCAGGGCATCGCCATCATTCCCGGCGTCTCCCGCTCCGGCATGACCATCGCCGCTGCCTTGATCCTCGGCCTGGGCTTCGAATTTTCCTTCCGCTTTTCCTTCCTGCTCTCCATCCCGGCTATTTTGGGCGCGGTGATCCTCGAATGGGACAAGATCCCCTGGCAGGGGGGGCATTGGCCGCAGCTGCTGCTGGCCGTGCTGGCCGCTGCTTTCTTCGGCTACCTGGCCCTGGGCCTGCTGAAAAAGATCATGCGGCGCGACAAGTTCCATCTCTTTGGAATTTACGCGCTGGCGGTCGGAATCTTCACCCTGCTTTTTCTTTAGCGCCGCGCAGCCGGGGCAGCAGTTCCGAGTCCCTCAGTGATTCCCCTGCAGCTGTTGGCGCACCATTTCCGTGATGGTGCGAAAATCGATCTTGCCGCTGCCCATCTTGGGAAACTCGCCCAAGGTCACGAACTGCTTGGGCAGGGCGATGGCGGGAAGTTCTTCGGCCATGCGCTTAAGCATCTTCTTCTCGTTGACCTCGTGGGTCAGGGCGGCGACGATCTTCGCCCCCTTGAGCGAGTCGGGGACCTCGACCACGCAGCAGTCGACGCCCTCGGGAAGCAACTCCAGCATGACGCTCTCGACGCGGACCAGCGAGACCATCTCGCCGCCGATCTTGACAAAGCGCTTCAGGCGGCCGCGGTGCCACAGGAAGCCCTCCTCGTCGAGGACGCCCATGTCGCCCGTCTCGTACCAGCCGTCCTTGATGCGCAGCGACGTCTCCTCCAGGTCGTCGAAGTAGCCCTTCATGACCAGGTCGCCCTTGACCAGGATCTTGCCCTCGCCGCCCGCGGGCAGCGCTTCGCCGCTGTTGATGTCCACGATCTTCACGCGTACGCTGGGCAGCACCTTGCCCACGCTGCCGGGCTTGTTGGCCCCGGGCAGGTTGGTGGCCACGACCGGGCTGGTCTCGGTGGTGCCATAGCCCTCGCACAGCTCCAGGCCGTGCTTTTCCAGGAACCCGGCGCGCAGGGAATCGGGCGTCTTGTCGGCCCCGGCGACAGCGACGCGCAGCGAGGAAAAATCACCGGGATCGGACTGGCGCAGGTAGCCGGAAAAAAAACTCGGCGTGCCGACCATCAAGGAAACCTTTTCCTCGCGCACGATGGTGCAGACCTTCTTGTATTCCAGCGGGTTGGCGTAGGCGACGATGGTCATGCCGTAGAGCAGCGGCAGCCAGAAGTCGACGTTGTGGCCGAAGACATGGAACAGGGGCAGGTTGGCCAGCATGACGTCCTCGCTGGTGACGGTGAGGACCCTGGCGATGTCCAGGACGTTGGAGCCGATGTTGCGGTGGGTGAGCTGCACCGCCTTGGGGTCCTTCTCGCTGCCCGAGGTGAACAGGATCACGACGTTGTCGTCGGGCTCGCCCTGGTGGACGGCCTTCAGCAGGAAATTCAGCGGCAGCTTGGACTTGAGCAGCGCCTTCACCTTGTCGGCGGGGCCCACTTCCTGCAGGATGTCCTCGATGAAGACCATGCCCGAGACCAGGCGGCAGCCGATCTTTTCCAGGAGCGCCCGCGAGGCGATGATGGTCTTGAAGCCGCATTTCCTCTGGGCATACTCGGCGTTGTTGGCGGCGCCGGTGGAATAGTTGATCATCACCGGCACCTTGCCGGCCATGAGCACGCCGAGCACCGAGAGCATGCAGCCGGCCGAGGTGGGGACCATGATGCCGATGAAGCCGTCGTGGTATTTTTTGACCTTGCCGGCCAGGATCAGCGAGGCGATCAGCGTCTTGCTATAGGTGAAGCTCTTGTCCAGGGTGCGGTCGACGATGGCTGTTTTTTCGCCCAATTTCTTGGCATTCTTTATGAATTCCTGGTGCAGGAGCATGCGGGACCTCCGATGACATTTTTTTTAACGATTCTTTATATCACAAAGCCGGCATGAATGGTAGCGCCGGGGCAGGAAAAACAACTGCGGCCTGAACGCGCTTTCCGGGCGCTTTTACTTGGCCTTGGCCTTTTTTTCCTTGATCTTCAGCTTTTTCATTTTTTGGGCGATGGTATTGCGGTGCAATTTGACGCTGGTCGACATTTTCAATACATTGTAGTCGTACTTCTCCAGCAGGGCCTGCAACAGGGTCTTCTCGAATTCCTCGGTGATCTCTTTATAATAAAGATACCTGGAGTTCACGGCCTTCCCTGCCAGGATCTTCATCTGGTTCTTGATGGTCAGGGCTTCAAATTGTTCGGCTAGTTCGGTTATTTTTTTGGCTGTCATGGATCTGGATCACTTTCAGCCTGGCCCGCAGCGAGGGCGGCAGGACCTGGATGCCGGCGACGAGCAACCGGGTCAAGGCCGGGGCCAGCAGCGAACGGTCGAGCGGCTCCGGGTTCAGGGGGAAGGCCAGGAAGCTGTAGATGACGAGGCCGGAGAGCAGGATGCCGCGCAGCAAGCCGAACGCGGCCCCCAGCAGGCGATCGACGACCTTCAGCGGGCCGACGACCAGGTGCTTGCTCACCAGGCTGATGAACAGGGAGCCGGCCGCGGCGACCAGGGCCAGCACCATCAAAAAACCGGCGAAATCAGCCAATCCGCGGTTCCCGACCAGCTCGTTCAGCAGCAGCCCGGCATCGCGGTAATAAAAGAAGGCGATGGCCAGCGCGGCCACCAGGAAGAGGAGCGATAACAGTTCGCGCACCAGGCCGCGAAAAATTCCGAAAAAGAAGGAGAAGAACAGGATGACGATGAAAAGCAGGTCGAGGATGTTCAGCTCACCGCTCATGGCTGCTCGCCGGTCAGGATGCGGAAGATCTCCCTGTATTTTTCCGCCGTGGCGGCGATCACGCCGGCGGGCAGCTCCGGGGGGGGTGATTTCCTGTCCCAGGTCGAGGCCAGCAGGTAATTGCGCACGAACTGCTTGTCGAACGGCGGCGGCTCCTTCCCCGGCTGGTATTCGTCCCGCTTCCAGAATCTGGAGGAATCGGGGGTGAAGATCTCGTCGATGAGGACGATGTTCCCCTGCAGGTCATGGCCGAACTCGAACTTGGAATCGGCGATGATGATCCCCCTCTCGAGGGCGAAGGCGCTGGCCGCGGCAAACAGCTTCAAGGACAGGGAGCGTATCTTGCCCGCAGTCTCCCCGCCCAGGGTGCCGGCCAGTTGCGCGAAGGTGATGTCGGCGTCATGGCCCGTGTCGGCCTTGGTGGTAGGGGTGAAGATGGGCTCGGGGAGACGGTCGGCGAACTTCAGGCCGCCGGGCAGCTTGACCCCGCAGACCTGGCCGCTCTTCTGGTAGGTGTTCCAGCCCGAGCCCGCGATATAGCCGCGCACGATGGCCTCCACCGGAAAGGCCTCCAGCTTGCGGGCCAGCAGGGTGCGTTTTTCCAGGACGGCGGCATGGGCCTGGAACTCCGCGAGCTTTTCCGGCTCGGCGCTCAACACATGGTTGGGGATCAGTTCAGCGGTCCTGGCGAACCAGAAGGCGGCGATGCGGTTCAGCACCTGCCCCTTGCCCGGGATCAGGGATGGCAACACAAAATCGAAGGCGGAGATGCGGTCGCTGGAGACGATCAGCAAGCGGTCGCCCACCTCAAAAACGTCGCGGACCTTCCCTCTTTTAAATAATTTGAACGGCAGTTCTGCCATTTCCAGGGTCTCCAAAGTTCCTCTCCTCGCTGCGGTTGTTGAATGGAAAGATGTATTTTATTGAAGTCAAGTTCGTTTGTCAATCGATAAAAACTTCAAAGGTAAAAATAAAAAGTAAAAAGGTAAAAGTGAACAGCATTTTTCTTATATCTTTTTTTACTTTTTCCTTTTACCTTTTTCCTTACAAGAGCTGTCTTTTATACGATTAACATGGCGTCGCCATAGGAGAAAAAGCGGTACTTCTCCGCGATGGCCTGGCGATAGGCTTCCTGGAGCACGTCCAGGCCGGCGAAGGCGCTGGCCAGGATGAACAGCGACGACTTCGGCAGGTGGAAGTTGGTCAGCAGCTTGTCCACCAGCCGGAAGCGGAACCCGGGACTGATGAAGATCTCCGAGCAAAACTCGGCGCGCGGTTCGTCCAGCAGGGCATAGCTTTCCAGGGAGCGCACCGCGGTCGTGCCAACGGCCAGGAGCGCATGCCCCTTTTCCTTCAGTTCGGCGATCCGCCGCCCCGTCGCGGGGTCGATGCGGATCGCCTCGCTGCCCATGCGGTGCCGGGAAATATCCTCGCATTCGATCTTCTGGAAAGTGGCCTCCCCCACGTCGAGGGTGATCTCGAGCAGCGGGTGTTCCTGCTGCAGCCGGGCCAGGACCTCTGGGGTGAAATGCAGGCCGGCGGTGGGGGCGGCAATGGAGCCGGGATCGCGGGCATAGACCGTCTGGTAGCGTTCGAGGTCGAAGCCACGGCGCCGGGCCGCCTCCCCCGCCTTGCGCTTGATGTAGGGGGGCAGCGGCGCGTAGCCGTGCGCGAGAACCTGTTCGTAGTCGCGGTCGAAACGCAGCCGGCGCC
>JBGSPO010000030.1:0-6865 GCA_041738575.1 Candidatus Aminicenantia bacterium | reverse complement strand
ACCCCGGTTCGGTCGTGTTCAACGCCATGCAGTCCTGGCGGAGCGGCGACCGCGACCTGCTGGTCATCGACACCGCCGGCCGCATGCAGAGCAAGGCCAACCTGATGCTCGAGCTCGAGAAGATCACGCGCATCATCGCCAAGATCGCCCCGGGGCAGCCGGCCGAGACCTGGCTGGTCCTCGACGCCTCCACCGGCCAGAACGCCCTGGTGCAGGCCGAGAAGTTCAAGGAGTTCTCCGCCATCAACGGCATGGTCCTGGCCAAGCTGGACGGCACGGCCAAGGGCGGCACCGTGGTCAGCATCGCCGCCCAGATGCAGCTGCCGGTGCTGTTCGTGGGCCACGGCGAGAGCGCCGACGACCTGTGGGAATTTTCCGCGGACGATTTCGTGGATTTCCTCCTGGAACAATGAAAAGCAAGACGGCGCTCACACCAAGGCAAAGGATGGACGACCGGAAATTCATGAAGATCGCCCTGAAGCTGGCCCGGCAGGGGCTGGGCTACACCGAGCCCAACCCCATGGTCGGCGCCGTGGTCACCAAAGGGGGGCGCGTCCTGGCCTGCGGCTTTCACCGCTCCTACGGCGCCCCGCACGCCGAGACCATGGCCCTGGAACGCCTGTCCGTTCCCGGCGCCACCCTCTACCTCACTCTCGAGCCCTGCAGCCACTTCGGCAAGACGCCGCCTTGCGTCGACCTGATCATCGCCCACAAGATCAAGCGCGTGGTCGTGGCCATGATCGACCCCAACCCGCTGGTCAACGGTTCCGGCCTGCGCAAGCTGCGCGCCCACGGCATCGAGACGCGGCTGGGCGTCTGCCGCGGCCAGGCCGAGCGCCTCAACCGCCACTATCTCAAGGCCATCACAGATCGGGTCCCCTACGTGGCCCTGCACGCCGGCATCTCCCTGGACGGCAAGCTCAGCGACAACGCCGGCCATGCGCGCTGGGTCACCTCGGAGCAGGGGCGGCGCTATTCGCACAGCCTGCGCGGCGAGTTTTCCGCCATTCTGGCCGGTCACGGCAATATCCTGGCCGACGATCCGCTGCTGACCCTGCGCGAGCCGGGCTGGCCGGGCAAGAAACTGTACCGTGTGGTCCTGGATTCCGGCAACACCCTTTCCCGGCGGCTGAACGTTTTCCGCGAGCAGGAGCGGTTCCCGCTGGTCATCTTCAGTTCCCGCGACGCCGTGAACAGGAAAAAAAAGGTGCCGCTCCATTTCTTCGTGGGCCACGACCGCCACGGCCTGTTGCTAGCCGAGGTCCTGCGCGAGCTGCACGGGCTGGGCATCGCCTCGCTGCTGGTGGAAGGGGGTGGGCGGGTGCTGGACTCCTTCATCCGCGAGCGCCGCTTCGACGAGATGGACCTTTTCTTCGCCAACAAGATCATCGGCGGCCGCAACTCCGTCCAGATCTTCGCCTCGGGCTTCCCCATCGCCCAGGCGCTGGAGCTGGACGATTGCCGCTGGACCGCGTTCGCCGACGGCTCCATCCTCAGGGGGTATAGAAAATGTTCACCGGCCTGATCTCAACCACCGCCACCCTGGTCGCCCTGGAAAAAAAGAACCGCCCAGTCCTGACCGTCCGGGCCAAGCTGGACAAGCCATTGGCCGTAGGCGATTCCGTGGCCGTGGATGGCGTCTGCCTGACCGTGATCGAGCGCAAAAAAGACATCCTGCGCTTCAACCTGGCCGCGCCCACCCTGAAGCTCGCTAATTTGCAGGACCGCCCCGTGGGCTCGGCGCTCAACATCGAGCTGCCGCTTACCCTGAACGATTACCTGGGCGGGCACATGGTCAGCGGCCACATCGACGGCACGGTGCGCCTGCGCTCGATCAACAAGAGCGACGGCAACTCGCGCTTCACCTTCACCTTTCGCGAGCGCGAGTGGCGCAAGTTCATCATCACCCGCGGCTCGGTGGCGCTGAACGGCGTCAGTCTGACCGTGGCCGAGGTGAGCACTTCCTGGTTCGCCGTGGAGATCATCCCGCAAACCCTGGCCACCACCAACCTGAATCACCTCCGCGTCGGCGAGCGCGTCAACATCGAGTTGGATTTAATAGGCAAATACCTATTTAATTTTCAGAAGCATTCCTAACCTTTCCATTCCATTTGACCATCAAGATAACAAATCAGATCAATTGCGGTTTTTAGCATATTTGACTTCGTTCACTTTATGCAGAAGTTTTTTGTTAATTGAGATTAATTAACTATATCATTCCGCATAAAATTCCGGGTCTTAAACAACAAGGATTATTTGTAACCTCAAAGTGCAGTAAGGTTTACATCTTTTTCTTCTACTTGGGGCAAATAACAGTTTTTCCCATAACCATATCAAATGCTTATATTTTTTTCTTCTCCTTGGGCTAAATGAACCGATCTTTCTTGTACAATATCAAATGGAATAAACACGCGAATTCTCCATGTTCCCGGCTTCAATGATGAAAATGAAAAAACTATATTAGTGTGACAGTCCGTCACATTACAGGGATTTTGATTATTCCCATGCTCTTGGGAATCACTTTCAATTAAATTATCCTCGCAGTTCTCGGGTTCAACATTTTCGATTTCAGCCCTAACAATAAATGAGCTCCCTTGATTCGGCTGACAAACGCCGTTTATCATTGGGCCACAAGGCTGCCGGCAATTTATTGTCAGACTTGCTCCACTGCATTTTACATTAATTGTAGCTGCACCTACTACTGGTGAACCTACATCTTCCTGACATATTGCGTTTACGGTTACGTCTCCGCGAGAATTTCCTATGACTGTTGTCGTGTATCCGTAAATCGGATTAGGAGGAGTTACGCAGTTATTCGAAGCTATCCATGTTATGATGCGGTTAGTTAAAGCATTTAATGACATCGAAAGTGGAGTGGCAGTCAGAATTTGAGGATCGCCCACTTTAATAGAGGCTGATTGAGGTTCAATGGTTATACTGGTAACATGCGGTACAGTGACCGGTATCGTTGCCTTAATTTCTTCATGCGATTCTGTCACTGTCACTAACGTATCCCCCGGTTTATTTCCTTTCGCAAATGTTGTGTAGCCTGAAATTGGATCAATAGTCACTATAGACATATCCTCACTATTCCAATTTAAAATCCGGTTAGGAAGTTCTTTCCCAGAACAAGATAATGCAGTTGCGATGATCTGACGTTTGTTTTCTTCACCGATATCCAGGTCATTAATTTGCGATGGATTAAGATTGATGAAGCATACTGCAGGAACTGTTATTTTCAGGCTTGCGGTAACTCCATTCTCTGCTGTTGCAGTGATCGTTGTTGTCCCAACGGAAAGCCCCTTAACCTCTCTAGTCAATGCATTCACGGTCGCAATATTTACATTTTCAACTGACCAATTAACCGGCACAATGGGCACTCTACAGTGTGCCGCATTAAACGCTATGACAGAGACGATGCGAGTTTCTTGTATATCTAACTCCATATTAGCAGGCGCCAACTGCAGCGATTGAATTTCGCTTGGCAGCACGTGAACGGTTAGATTTGAAGTAACTCCCTCGCAGGTGATGCGAATTAATGCATCCCCGACTGAACGGCCCATAACGGATGCGGTTCTATGGAAAAAAAACGTGTCAGCGACATTGCGAATGGATTCTTCATTCGCATTCGGTTGTTGCGGCAGGCGAATAGTTGGAGACAAGGGCAAAATTGTCATAATTTCTGGTGATAGATTTTCCCAAGTAACAGGCCTATCATTTATTGCTTGACCAACACTGTTTACTGGTTGTGCCTCAATGGGAATCGTACAATTGAGAGATAGTGAAACATTATTGGAACTTTGAACTCCAGCAACTATTGCGCCTACATGCACCGCGCAACGAAGAATTATTCTTGAACCTTGTATAGGCAGAACACTTGCGGTAATTGTGGCTGAACCTTCGCGTATCCCAATAACTTTCCCATGTGGGCCTACACGTGCAATAGACGTATCTGAGGATTGCCAATCGGCCAAGTAGTTCGATTCCGCATACCTCTGCCACCTCAGCTGATTGCCCTCCGAGTGTTCCAGCTCAATTATGGTCAACTGAAGATGGCTCCCGACTCCAACTCCACTGACATGAGGCATAAGAACTAAAATGGGTTGTAGCTGCGCGAAGTTAAAATTAAAAAACATCGTGAACGAAATTAAAGTAACAATAAAAATCATCCTAATTTTTTTATTCATTTTCTCCCCCTAAAAAATCTATATCATACGTTAATCAACTATTGGGTCGGAATCGTGAAAAGTCGATCGACATGCAGGGAGAATAAAAATATATGAACTGATAGGAAATTGATTTTATTTATATTAAACTCTCTCATATTTTCAACTTTTTGAACAAAATACCTTTTCTTGTTAATTAATATAAAAAAGCATGCGGGAAACAGCAATAATTTCAATTCCCCATCTCCTAAAAAGTCGCACTTGACATTATTAAGCACTCAGCATTTCCAGAAGTCAATACATATATTGTTAATGTTATAATTTTAACATGTTGCCGAATTGCATTCAGTGAACAAAAAAGGGATTATTAACTTCAATTTTTTTCCTCTAAAATGCATGAATGATTTCATGAATATATCCAAAACGGTCAACAACAGCATTTAGGGAACAACCATCACCCTCTCAGATTCGAGTCCTGCCAGGTACGCGGTTAATATAACGTTTCCAGATTATCTCAACCTTAAATATCCCCTTTTAGTGCCTAGAAATTTTTCCAATTTGCATTTTTTGATAAAAAAACATTGTATAAAAGTGATAATTTGAGAAAAATTAATTATATGAATGAAATAAGAAATCTAATTTATAGATTTATTGAATTAACGGATGCAGAAGTCAAAATAATTTATACACCTCGAATTCAAAGACTTAGAAGAATCAAACCGGTCGCAATGGCATATCTTGTATAACCTACTGCAACTCATACACTACTTGATCATTCCCAAAGAACCGCTTAGTGAACGTTTCTTGTATTCTTGACATCTTGCAGCTAGACCGGAGCGATTCAAGAGATCCCTTCGGCAGATGCATCCCGGACTACTCAGTTTTATATCCGGAAGAGATCCGATTTTGCTATTTCCCCAGCTTTTTGTCGCCCAGGATGGCCACGATGAAGTAATTCCCAGGCAGCCCTTCGGCCAGGGGATAAAAAACGTCGATGCCGGTGGAGCGGATATTGGCATTTGCGGCGATCGTTTCCGCGATATCGTCGGGAACCATGTTCAAGGCGTCGGTCTGGTACACCGAAAAAAATTTGTAGTCGGCCTTGCTTTGCAGGACATCGCCGGGGGAACGGTAAAAAGCCCTTGCGATCTCCGCCGCCAGCTTGGCCAGATGGGGATTACTCGCCGTTGCGCGGATATTATTCAGGGCTCTGCCAACGAAGGCATCCATGCCGCCGGACATATCCATGGCGTCGCGCAGGTCGGAGAAGAGCAACAGCGACAAGGTATAGGCGCCGCCGGGGTTCCGCTCCGAGCGCCCGAAGGTCACGCCCAGGGACCAGTAGAGCGGCCGCATGCCCCGCAATTCGGTGAGTATTTTAAGCAAGCCGGATTCCAGGTCGGTGAAATTCAGGTTGAGCATGGCTGCCGACCCCAGGGATTCGGGGATCGCCGGCGGCGGCTGCCCCTGCAGGAACAACGCCGACGCATGCCGGCAAAATTCCCGTATCTCGCCGGCGGCGCTCTCGGGCAGGACCATCCTGCCGTTGAAGCGGATGATGAGCTTTTTTTCCATCTCGCGCTCTACGTCTTCCCTGGAAAGGGGCGCGAAAAGGCGGCCGAATTCCTGGGTGACGAAATAGGTGGCCCCGGATCTTTCGATGCCGACCCCCAGGTGGGTGAAGTCCCTGTCCAGAATGTTTTCCCGGTGCTCGGGGCTGGCCAGCAGCGCCTCATGAAAGAAGCGGATGACGAAGGTCTCGCTTTTGGCCACGTTCTCGCCGACCTTGCTGAAATACGCGCCGGCCCGGGCCGCGCGCTCGTCCAGTTTCTCGTAGCCGGGAAAGTCGTGGGCGAGCCGGTTCTCGCCGCTCATTTTCCGGCTGTGGTCCCGGGCCATGGCGCGCAGCAGTGGGTCGAAGCGCAGTTCGGAAAATCCCAGCCGGGTTCTTTCCTGGTTGACCAGCAGGAGCAGCTTGTCTTCCAATTGCCCGGGGCTGAGACCAAAATCCTCCACCTGCTGGCCGGCCAGCGCCAGGCACAGCCACAGCAATAACAGGGCGATCCTAATTCGCTGCATGGCTGTGATTTTAGGGATTCGGCGGGAAAAAGTCAAAAAGACGTGGCGGACCAGCGGGGCAGCGGGAATCCGCAAGGGGATCGAAAGTTAAAATGGCGGCCCGCCTTGCCTTGCTTTTCCATTTGCCATATAATGAGGGCGACCCATGAAAAATCAACGCTGGATCGCCAGGGAAGCCGGCCAAGCCGCTTTTCGTGGAAATCCCCATTTTACAGGATCAGATAAATGACCATAACCGTCCCCGAGGCCGTGACCGTTCTCCAGCAGGGCAAGATGATCATCATCGTCGACGATGAGCAGCGCGAGAACGAGGGCGACCTGATGATCGCCGCCGAGAAGGTTAACGCCGAGAACATCAACTTCATGGCCAAGGAGGCCCGCGGCCTGATCTGCGTCTCGCTGACCGAGAAGCGCAGCGACGAGCTCGACCTGCCGCTGATGGTCCACGACAACACCTCGCATTTCCAGACGCCGTTCACTGTGTCGGTGGACGCCAAGCGCAACACCACCACCGGCATCTCGGCCTTCGACCGCGCCGAGACCATCAGGTGCCTCATCGACCCGCAGGCCCGGCCGCACGACCTGTCCCGCCCCGGCCACATCTTCCCCCTGCGCGCCAA
>JBGSPO010000250.1:0-6020 GCA_041738575.1 Candidatus Aminicenantia bacterium | reverse complement strand
GCGGGTGCTGATCGCCGGCAGCGGCGACCTGGCCGCGATGACCGCTGCCAACCTGGCCAAGTACGCTCATTTCGGGCTGGAGGTCAGCGGCTTCCTGGCCCCGGTCGCCGGGCCGGGCGTGCTGGGAAGCTACGCCGACCTCGAGATGATGGTCAGGCGGCACGGCATCACCGACCTCTTCGTCGCCCTGCCCCTGAGCGAATACGCCAGCATCATGAATCTGATCGAGAACGGCAACAACCTGCTCGTCGACATCCACCTGGTCCCCGACATCCTGCAGCTCGCCTCGCTGAAGGCTGGGCTGGAGCATATCGAGGGCCTGCCGGTGATCAACCTCGGCGACATTCCGCTCGAGGGCTGGCCGGCCGTCAGCAAGCGGCTGTTCGACATCCTGGTCACCGCCTGCGGGCTGGTCCTGTTCCTGCCTTTCGGGGCCCTGGTCGCCCTGCTGCTGAAGCTCGACTCGCGCGGACCGGTGTTCCACTGCCAGACGCGCGTCGGCCTGGACGGGCGCATTTTCAAGATGATCAAGTTCCGCACCATGGTCCGCGATGCCGAGAAGGAGACCGGCCCCATCTGGTCGCCGCAGGGCGACCCGCGCGTGACGCGGGTCGGGCGCGTGCTGCGAAAATTATCGATCGACGAGGTCCCGCAGCTGATCAATGTCCTGCTCGGCGACATGAGCCTGGTGGGGCCCCGCCCCGAGCGCCCCGAGCTGGTCGAGCGCTTCAAGGAGAACATCCCGCGCTACATGCTGCGCCACCGGGTGAAGACGGGCATGACCGGCTGGGCCCAGGTCCACGGCCTGCGCGGCAACACGCCCCTGGACAAGCGCATCGAATTCGACATTTTTTACATCCAGAACTGGACGTTCCGCCTCGACCTGGAGATCATTTTCCGCACCATCCTGAAATTCCAGTTCATCGACAGGAATAACTGACATGGACGGCCCGCGGACCCGGGCCGCCCGCCCGGCCGTGAAGGAGGATCGCTGATGAGCCCGAGCCTTGAGCAATTGCGCATCTCCCCCGAATTCCACCCCTTCATCTGCAACCTGAGCGGCATGGCCGGGAACCCCGGGCGCATGCCCTTCATCGGCCGGGAAAAAGAGCTGGAAGCGCTGATGGAGAACCTGCAGCGCAAGCTGAAGAAGAACATTATCCTCGTCGGCAAGCCGGGAGTGGGCAAGACCGCCCTGGTCACCGCCCTGGCCGACCGCATCAACCGCGGCCGCGTCCCGGCCAACCTCAAGGACAAGGTGATCCTCGAGCTTTCCCTGGCTTCGTTCCTTTACTCCCGGGAGTCGGCCGACATGCTGGCCAAGGACTTCGAGCGTCTGCTGGCCGAGGTCCGCCGCAACGGCGACCGCGTGATCCTGTTCTTTGACGAACTGCACGGGCAGCCGCTGGGCGGGAGCGCTCAGCAGGGGAGGGGCAGCCAGGTCCAGGGGCTGCTGAAGGCCCACATCGCCGAGCACGACCTGCTGGTCATCGCCGCCGCCACAGCCGAGGACTATTATAAATACTTCAAGGGCGACGAGATCATGGCCGCGGGTTTTTCCGCCATCCTGCTCAACGAGCCCGAAAAGGAGGAAATGCTGAGCATCCTGTGCGGAGTGAAGAAGCACTTCGAGAAACACTACGGCCTGCTCATCCCCGATTCCCTGTTCGAGAGCATCTACACCCTCTCCCAGCGCTTCATCCCCACCCGCGCCTTCCCCGACAAGGCCATCGAGATGCTGGACATCGCCTGCTCCAAGGCGGCCCTGAAAAAGGCCCGCTTCCTGGATTGCGGCCACATCCACCAGAGCATCAGCACCTTCTCCAGGCTGCCCATCGAGATCGTCCGTCTCGACACCCAGGCGCACGCCCGCGGCATGCTCGCCTTTCTCAGCGGCGCGGCCGTCAACCAGAGCAGCGCCCTGGAGGAGATCTCGCGCATCATCAAGCTGGCCCGGCTGGAGACGCGCGTCAACGCCCTCAGGCCCGAGGGCATCTTCCTTTTCCTGGGCCCGACCGGGGTGGGAAAAAGCTTCGTCGCCGCCAAGATCGCCGAGTACCTGTTCGGCAGCACCGACAAGCTGCGCGTCATCGACCTGGCCGGCTTCAAGAAGGCCGAGGATGCCGAGAAGCTGGTCCGCGGCGACGGTGGCGACGGCCCCGGCGCGCTGGTGAGCGAGGTCGAGAACCATCCCTTCTCGGTAATCCTCTTCGAGAACATTGAGGAAGCCCATTCCTCGGTCCTCTATTTCCTGGGCAAGGTCCTGACCCGGGGCGAGATCGTCGACGAGCTGGGCAAAAAGCACTTCCTGGCCAACATCATCTTCATCCTGAGCCTGACCGGCATCGGCGAGGCAAAAAAGGGGTCGGCCATCGGTTTCGTCAAGGTCGATCCCCGCTCCGGAGAACTGATCATCTCCCCCAAGATCATGAATGTGCTGGATTGGGTCGACGAGATCATCCAGTTCACGCCGCTATCCCAGGAGCACCTGCGCAAGATCGCCGACATCCAGCTGCGGGCGCTGATCCTCGACCTGCAGGCGCGCTACCGCTGCCGCATCGGCGTGGACGACGAGGTCCTGCGCCTGGTGGCGGCCGGGGCCGAGAGGTCGGGGCGCTACGCCTATGCCGTCAGCGAGTTCATCGAGCGCGAGATCCGCCAGCCGGCGGTTGACCTCGTGACCAGGACCGACACGGATCTCAGCCTGCGGGTCACCCTGGACAAGAAGCGGGTGCGCATCGTTGCCGAGTGAAAGGAGGACGACCATGCCGAGAAACCTGAGGATCGACCACCTGCTGACCGTCAAGAACTATCCGCAGGACATCGAGGTCAACTTTTCCTATTCCAACATGGAGTTCCTGCTCGCGGACGATGAGCTGCCCTTCGAGCGCGCTTCCATCCAGCTGCAGTCCTTCCCGGGCGACGCCCCGCTGGGCAGCCGCCACCTGCTGGAGACCCTGAGCCGCAAGGAGCGGGTGCCGGAGGAGAACATCTTCCTGTCGCTGGGGACAAGCCTGGCCAATTTCACCATCTGGGCGGCGCTGCTCAAGCGCGGCGACGAGGTGCTCATCGAGTTCCCGGCCTATGAGCCCATGTTCAAGGTGCCGGCCTACCTGGGGGCGCGCATCCGCTTCTTCAAGCGCGACCCGCTCGATTTCTCGCTCGGCGTCCCGGCCATTGCCGAGGCCGTGACCGGGAAAACCCGCATGATCATCCTCACCGATTCGCACAACCCCTCGGGCAGCCAGGTCTCGACCGAGGTGCTGCAGTACCTCAAGGCCCTGAACCAGGAGCGGAACATCACGGTCTTCATCGACGAGGTCTACAGCCGCTTCTACCGCGAGCGCTCGCTTTTTGTCGACTACCCGGAGTTCATCGTCACCTCGTCGCTCTCCAAGTTCTACGGCCTGGGCTCGCTGCGCTGCGGCTGGGCCTTCGCCCCGGCCGCCGTGGTCGAGAAGGCCCGGCAATTCAGCGACTACCTGACCCCGGAGATCCCCTTCGCTCCCTTGTACCTGGCCCACCTGCTCCTGGAGAGCCCGGTGCTGGAAAAGCTGGAGGAGCGCATCCGCCAGCGCATCAAGGTTAACCGCGAGATCATCGGCTCCTACCTGGACCAGACCGAGTTCCTTTCCTGCTACATCCCGAAAAACGGCGTGCTCTTTTTCCCCGAGGTGCGGGGCCAGGTGGATATCAAGAAATTTTACGGCCAGTTGCACAAAAAATACCGCATGGTCGTGACCGAGGGCCGCTTCTTCCAGATGCCACGCCATTTCCGCATGGCCGGCGTCCTGGCGCCCGAGATCATGAAAAAGGGGCTCAGGCGGCTGGAGTCAGCGCTGAAAGATTCGCTCGTCCAGCAGTCGTGAGGACCTTAGAAGGAAAAAGTAAAAAGGTAAAAGTAAAAAGTAAGAAAAAAAGCGATATGCGATAATTTTTGCTCGATGATTGCGATTTTTCGGAAGGATATTGTGCTTACACGAGATCCGGCTCTTCACTTTTACCTTTTACCTTTTTCCTTTTACCTTTAAAGTGCTTTTTTTCGCTATGGAATTTGGTACTTGGAATTTGATTTCTTACATGTCACGCGTTACACGTCACGCGTCACGATAGTTCGTCCCCTTATCCCGGCGTATGTTTTATGAATCTTCTCAGCGAGATAAAAGAAGAGAGCAGTCCGATGAACGACCCGGTGAGCACCAGCTGCCAGAAGATGCGCAGCGGCAGCTGGCGGAAGTCGATCAGCTGCCGGACCACCTGGTAAACGAAGCCGGCATACAGCGGGAAGGCCTTGATGGCCAGCAGCAGCAGCCCCCCGGCCAGCAGCCCGCCGAGCAGCCCCAGGATCAGGCCCTCGAGCAGGAAGGGGATCTTGATGTACCAGTCGGTGGCGCCCACCAGGCGCAGGATATTGATCTCGTCCTTGCGGTAGAAGATGTTGATCTTCACCACGTTGAAGATAATGAAGACGGAGACGATGAGCAGGATGATGCTCAGGAACATGCCGGCCAGGGAGGCGAACTTCTTGATCATGGCGATTTTGCGCGCCCAGTCCATGTTGAGCTGCACGCTCTCGACCAGGTTGTTGCGGTGGATATCGCGGATGAACGACTCGATCTGCACGGTACTGCGGGCGTCGGAGCGGAAGCGGGCCCGGATCGATGCCGGGAAGGGCGAGTCGCTGAACTCGGCCAGGATGTATTCCAGCTCGGGGAACTCGCGGGCGAACTCGCTGCGCGCCTTGTCCCGGGAGGTGAAGCCGACCTCCTGCACCAGGAGGCTGCCCTCGATGCGCTGCATCAGCGCCTCGATGCCGGCGGCGTCGCCGGCGTCCCGGATGTAGAAAATGGCCTCGATGTTCTCGCTCAGCCGGCTGATGTAGCGGTCCAGGTGAAAGGAGATGAAGCTGAAAATGCCCGGCACCAGCAGGGTGAAGGCGATGATGCCCAGGCAGAGGAAGTTCACCGACTTGTTGCGCAGGATGTTGCTCAGGGCCTGCTGGGCGGCGCGAAGCATGAAGCGCATTCAGACCGCCTCGCTGGGCCGGTCCAGGACCAGCTGTCCCTTGTCCAGCTTGATGATGCGCTTGGGGAAGAGGTTGATCAGGTTGAGGTCGTGGGTGGCGATGATGGTGGTGATGCCGCTGGCATTGATCTTTTCGAATATGCGGATGATCTCGATGGAGAGCTCGGTGTCCAGGTTGCCGGTGGGCTCGTCGGCGATGAGGATCTTGGGATTGCCGATGACCGCGCGGGCAATGGCCACCCGCTGCTGCTCGCCGCCGGAGATATGGGCGGTGAGGTAGCGCTTGCGGTGGCTCAGGCCGACCAGGGCCAGGGTGCTGTTGACCTTGTTCTCGATCGCCGCCCGCTTTTCGCCGCGCACCAGCAGCGGTACGGCCACGTTCTCCTGCACGGTGCGGTTCATCAGCAGCTTGAAGTCCTGGAAAACGATGCCGATCTGCCGACGCAGCTTGTACAGCCTGGCCGGGGGGATGAGGGTGCTGTTGACCGAATCGATGAGAATCTGCCCCTTGCTGGGCTCCTCCTCCTTGTAGATCAGCTTGAGCAGGGTCGATTTTCCCGCCCCCGAGGCGCCGGTGAGGAAGATGAACTCGCCGCGCTCGATGGCCAGGTTGATGTCGCTCAACGCCTCGTTGCTTCGGAAGTACTGCTTGTAGACGTGAAAGAACTGGATCACGGCCGGATGAGCAGGCGCCGGCCGGCGGCGGCGATGTCGGCGGCGGTCAGCTTGAAGAGGGCGTAGAGGTCCTCCGGCTTGCCGGAGCGGCCGAACTGGTTGTCCATGCCCATCAGGGTCATCGGCACCGGGGCATGCTGCGCCAGGAACTCGGCGCAGGCGCCGCCCAGGCCGCCGTGGACCGAGTGGTCTTCCACGGTGAGGATATGGCCGGTCTTGCGGGCGTAACGCAGCAGCACGTCCCCGTCCAGCGGCTGCAGGCTGGAAAAGTCAATGACCGCGGCCGAGACCCTCTCCGCCGCCAGCAGCTCGGCCGCCGC
>JBGSPO010000216.1:0-19216 GCA_041738575.1 Candidatus Aminicenantia bacterium | reverse complement strand
CCGCCTTCCAGGCCTGCCTGGCCCTGGCGCAGCTTCCGGGCGACGCGCGGCAGCGGCGCGAACATGCCGAAAAAGCCCTGGCCGCGGCTGGGGCGTATGGCGACCCGGCCAACGTCAAGAAGGTCGAGGCGTTCCTGGCTTCCCTGCCGCCATCCTGAGACCTTGGGGATGGGCGTCCCCAGTCCTAAATTCTATGTCCGCTTACTTGACACGCGCCTTCTAATGGGCGTCTCTGGTTTAGACGAAATAGCGATCGTTCCGTTGCACAATTCGTCCCCGAGTTTCGAGATATCCGTGAATATTTTATATATATTTCTTAGTAATGATGGAGGGAAACATGAAAAGAATCGTTATGACCGTAATGGTCTTGGGGTCGCTGACATGGACATTGATGGGCGAGCGTCTGAGACCCCAGTTCCCGAAAGAGTTCAGAAGCCCGAAATTGCAGCTGTTGGCTGTCGACTTTGAGATCCGGAATGTCAATGTTCCCCTGAAGATCAGTTGTCGTGAACCGTTCCTGACGGTGACGTTCGAGGTCTGGAACATCGGCCTGAAGGACTACGACCCGGCGAACGGCATGGCCGAGTTGTATTTCGACCTGCATGATGCCGATACGAATTCCCCGATCCGCTTTATTTGGTTTCCCATGGAAAGGGTGATCAAGGCGGGCCAGTATCAGCGCTGGAAGATCCCAAGTTCCCGGAGGCAAATATACCCCCAAGCGGTGCCCAATTTTAATGCGGCCAACTTCATAAGCTGCCTGTTATGCGCCGATGAACAGTGGGTCGCCGGCGATTCGGATTGGCGCAACAATATCGCCAGGACTGGAAGGATCGACAAAAAATGCACTGGCAAGGACTTGTTGCAGATCGGAAAATAGGCCGCTTTCGAAATTGGGGACGGTCTGAAGCCGGGACCTTGCCGATGAATCGGCACCAGAAATCGCTCGCTACCGCGGCATGCCCAACTGCAAAAAGAAGCGCAGATGGTTTTCTTGACAAATTCAGCCGGAATATTGAAAATTCAGGCATGAATGTAATTCGTCCTGACAGCCCCTATTGGGAAGAGATGAGAATGAAGCGGCTGAGGAAGGCCGCGCCGGACCTGCTGAAGGCGGCGGAGACTGCCCTGCTGGTGCTCGAAGGCATCATGCCGCGCTACGATCCTTTCGGAGATCATTCGCATGACGGCTGGCACTGCATCAAGGAGCTCAAGGCCGTTATCAACAAGGCCAAAGGGATCAAATAAGCGGCACCGTCCCAGGTGGATGAAGCATTTTTTATCACAATTATCGTTGTCGCTGTTACATCCTATTGATCATTTCTAAAATGCCCGATAATTCATCATTTTCTGAAACATTAAAATTGATTTAATTGTAAAAAGATCACATTTTTCCTTATTGCATTTATTTTCAATTAAATTAGTCTTGTGCTCTTGGAGTTAATTGGAGATGCTTTTAATAATGAATAGGAGGCGCAATATGTTTTTCTGGTCAAGCAGGCAAGGGCACAAGTGTGATTTTACCCTGATTTGGATCATGATGGCGGCTTTCATTCTGGCCGGGGCAGGCACGGGAAATCCCCTGCTGCTGGCGGGGACTTCCGGATTGGACGTCAATGAATCCCTGTTGCCCGGTCAAACGTTGACCTCGCCCGATGGTTCGTATGTATTTGCCCATCAGCTGGATGGGAACGTGGTATTGTATTCCGGATACGTCGCGCTTTGGGCGTCGAATACGGGCGGAACCCAAACGACGACGCTGGTCATGCAGGCAGATGGGAATCTGGTGCTCTACAACGGAGGCCAGGCCGTGTGGGCAAGCAACACGGGTGGGCTGGGCGCATCCAGGCTGGCGGTCCAAAACGATGGAAATGTCGTTATTTACAGGATCAGCGACGGGATCGCCATCTGGAGCACCGGTACCGGATCTTCCGCCAAATCGTACAAAGTGGGCGTCACCCATGTCGCCGGGCTGTATAATTTCACCAACAAGGATTATCTCACTGAAGGGGCGGACAGGATCCAGCATGAAATCAGATCGCATGTCATCAAGCTTTGGCTCAACCATCAATACAAGCAAAAATATCCCTTCAATTCGAACTGGCCGACCGTAACCAATTTAACTGATCTGGTCAAAACACCATATTATAAAAACGTGATCAATCGGCCGCATTTCACGACCATCGTATTTGAAGCCCTCGAATTTTACGGCGGGGAATGCAGCTGGACCGACGGCGATTTTTCCGCCGCTGATTATCAGCAAGTTTTTGATGAACATTACAATTTAGCGGTCTACCTGCTCCTGACTTATAAAAGAACCGGGAAAACTTTTATTCTTCAGAACTGGGAAAGTGACAATGCAATGGGAAGAAATTCTTCCTGGGAAAAACGCAATGCCATGGTGAACTGGCTGAACTGTCGTCAGGATGCGATCAACACAGCCAAGGCAAATGCCGGCATGGTTGGGGTCAAAGTCGTCGGCGCGATGGAAGTGAATATAATCACCGGTGAATGGTCAGGCGAAAAAGCGATCAATGCGGTTGTCCCATATACTCACATGGATCTTTATTCCTATTCCAACTACGAGACGGGCAAAGACAAGAACGCATTGAAGGTAAATCTTACCGCACTCGCCGGCAAGGCTCCGGATAGCGCCCTGTATGGCTCTAAAAACATCTTCCTGGGGGAATACGGTTGGCCTGAGAATCCTCCGGGAGGCACGGGTGAAATAGATCAGCGCGATCTTGTCAAGAACCAGACGGAAGCGGCGCTCACTTGGGGGGTAAAATATGTGATTTATTGGGAGATATACGATAACGATGGGAGGGGTTTCTGGCTGATCCGGCCAGATGGCTCCTATCCATTGGTTTATTATTATCTGAAGAGTTTGATGTAAGGGACTCGGGGTGAGGTCGCGAAAAAACGCCCTGTGACTCCGTGGGGGATGGGGCCGGCTATCATGGAAACAGGAGGATGGCGCCCATGTCCCGAGGATGGGGGACTCGAAATTGGGGACGGTGCTTGCATTTATGCATTTGAAATTGGGGACGGTGCTTGCATTTATGCATTTAGCCTAATAGAATAAATGCATGCGAAGAGCAAGACTGTCTTTTGAGGGGTCGTTCCATCATTGCGTGAACCGCGGGCACGGACGGGAACGGATCTTTGCCGGGGACAATGACAAAGAGGTTTTTCTACATATCCTGGCGGAAGCCGGCAAGAGGTTGAAGATCCGTATCCTGGCCTACTGCCTGATGGGTAGCCACTACCATCTGGTTATCGAGAACAGCTCCGGGCGCATGGCCGATTTTTTCAAACTGCTCAATGGCGAGTATGGAGCGTATTACAGAAAACGCCATGGGGGCAATGGCTATGTTTTTCAGGGGCGGTACAAGTCGACGCTGATCCAGGACGACGGTTACCTGATCATGGCGATCTCCTATGTATTGGCCAATCCGCTGCGGGCACGCCTGGTCCAGGATTTCCTCGAGTATCCATGGTCGAGCGCAGATGAGTATTTCAATGCCGATGCCGCTGGGCGTGTCGATCATGCCTTTGTCGAAGCGTTGTATGGGACGAAGTCGGCGCTGACAGAACAGGTGTGCAGCTGGCAGGATAGAAAATCCGAGCTGCCTATCATCCATACAGAATTGGGGCCGCTTCTGGCCGAGGCGGAAGGCGTGGGTCCCCTGGAAGAGAAATTTGAAAGGCGCAGCGGCAGGGAAAGCGGGGAGCGGAAGCGCAAGGATGATTTCGGCTTCGAGCCGATCGAAAAGATCTACCGGGAATTCAGCAAAATGCACAAGATCGACCTGGAAAGAGTTGATTTTGACTCGAAACATGGGCAAAAAGTGCGAAGAGAGCTTCTACTGCAACTTAAGGACCGTGGGGGGCTGAAATACCGCGAGATCGCCAGATTGCCCGAGTTCGCCGCCTTGAGAATGAATGCGCTCGGGTCTCTTTATCGCTATGAAAAATTGGAAAAAACATGATTCATGCAAAAATGCAAGCACCGTCCCCAACTTCCCTTTTTATTCTATTTTTAATGATTTTTCAGGCAATGGGATGCGTGAATAAAAAAGAAAAGATTCTCGATCTCAGAGGGGATAGAACCAGATGTGAAATCCATCAAGTTGACCTTCTGGAGGAAACCCGGGATGAAATACGAATGACCATCTCATGGGCCCCTGATTTTGAAAAAGCAATGAAGAGCCAGTTCCCCCATCTTGGATTAGCAGAAGGAATTGAAGACACCAGCGGCAAGTATGTCAAAGTCAAAGTGCGATATTGTTCCCTATGCAGAGAAGCAAGAAATAAATGGATAAAAGAGCACGAAAAAAAATAGGAATAACCGGGGCAGGTGCTTTTTATGGGAATGGCACTTATTGCGGGCGAGGATCGGATTATCCATGTGTTTCGACCCGAAACTCTGCGAGCTCACTTTTTTATGTTTATCGGGCTTTAAATTTCCAAGTTCCTTGTTCAACTTGTTCGTCGTGGGCAGAGGATCCGGATATCCTCAACAAGAGCCATCAGATCGTCATCCAGCTCGGGAAGCTCCATGATCCCATTTTCCAGCATTGCTTGCGTCCTCCGGCCAAGGAGCATTGGGGATAGACCTGAACACGATCCCTCGTTTCCCCGGTTGGCATAGCCCCCAGGCTATCGGGCAAACCCGTCCGTGTATGTGCCCCACCCGCTGCACCCTGCGACAGGCCTGCGAATGGCCCATGAACCCATGAACTTCACTTCCGCCGCAATTGGCATGGTTGTTGCATTCCTTTTCATGCACTCAGGAGGTGGCTCATGAAGGAAATGGGGGAAATTGACAATGCCGCAGGGATTCCCTATGATATTTGCCTTACGATCGACAATCCATATCTGCGAGGAGGGATGAAATGAGCGATCCGATCCAGCCAGCCATTGAACTGCTGTCTTTTTCGTCGTCGGAAACCGTTGCGAATTCCAGGGTGCAGCATGTGTTGAACGAGATCGGCAGGTTGCTACCCGATCGAGCGATCATTGTCGGGGGGTGGGACAAGAGCCTGGCCGAGCAATTAAGAAAAAGCAGCCTCTCCGGGCAATATGATATCCAGGTGAATGACTCATGCAGCCTGAACTGGCTGCGGCAAACCGTGGCGGCGATCAAGGCCGGCGGTAAAAAGGCCGTATTGATGTCAAACTTTCCGCGCCAGGGCGATGCGCAACTGGCGACCGAACCCTCAACCCGCATGGCCATATTTTTTTGGGGACCTTATGCACCCAGCTATTGCGCCAGCGTAATTCGCAGCCTGGCCCAGGGCGTGGAAATCATTTCATGCCAATTGCTTGTGGATCCCTCAGGGGACTCGGACCTTTTGGACAAGGAAAGAAAACAATTGCGGGCCTGCCATGACAAGGCCGAATGCCAGGTTGTCATACAGGGAATTCTCAACAGCCTGGAAGGAGACCCAAACTGCCCGGTCGCCAATTGGGGAGGAGTGTTGGTTTGATAACCCTTGGGCACAATAGCGAGGAGGGGGAATCAGATGGGAATTTTTAAAAAAAGCGGCAAGAATGTCGGAGATTTGATTGAAGAGCGAACCCGGCTGGCAGGGCAAATCATCCCCATTTTGCGGGAGCAGGTCCGCGGCAATCCAGCCGACGGCAAGCTGCATCTCGAATTGGTCAAAGTTCTGGCCATGGCGGGAGACCTGGATGAAGCCAAGGCGGAAAGCGAAATCGCGATGCTCAAATTCCCCGTTTCCCAACGCCAGCCCGTATGGGATCTTCAGGCCGAGATCGAGCGGCTGATAACAAATAAACGCTTGGGTATATAGGATCGGCAGGACATCACGCGCTCCATGGCAGGGACCCGGTCCCGCTCCCGATGGCGTGAAGGGCCGGGAATGAAAAAAGGAGAAGCCGCATGAAACTCTGGTGGGCGTATCTTCACAAATATGGCAGCATCCAGGTCAAAGAGTGGTACCCGGGCAATACCTACTTGCAGGAAGCCCTTGCGTCCCCAAACATCAAGCGCTTCCTCGAGAAACCCTTCGAGGCATCGTCCGCCGATGAGGCGCAGGATATCGCTAAAAAGCTTCTTGCCGATCCGGGACTTTGATGACCTTGAGGGACGGTGCTTGTAATTTTGTAATTGGAGTAATTTAGTCAAACCAAATAAAGTCGATTTCAGCTAAAAAAGGGAAAAGCAGTTGCGTCGGCAGCGGCTGGTGCTTCTAAAAGACAATGGAGGCCTTTCATACCGTGAGATCGCCAGGCTGCCCGGGTTTTCCGGTGAAAAAATGAAAGCTCTCGGCGCGTTGGTTCGCTATGAAAAAATCAATGAAAAATGATTTATGCAAAAATGCAAGCACCGTCCCCATTTTTGTCATTTTTCATTTTACCGTCCCCATTTTCCCGTGAAATTATCATGATAATGAAAAATGTATACTAAATGACTCCAGGATGCTTACTATTCAAATTAATTGCAATGAATAATGAATTTTGTGACATTCAGGATTCCCTGGTTGAATTGGTTGAATATTCACTTTTTTTATTACATTAATTATGTACATATAATTACATTTTTTAACCGCTTCGGGAATTCCTTGAAATCGCAGGACGGCCGGAAGCGGCATTTCATTATGATGAGGGGAATACTCATCGCACTGAGTTGCAATTCACGTCAATGCAACAAAGAAAAATACTGCCTATTTTGAAAGCAGGAGGAGGGAAAATGAAAACTCTTGGTTTGCACTTTGCTGTTCTCTTCGGAATCAGCCTTGCCCTGGCAGCGGGAGAGGGAGCTGCATCGAATGCCCTGCACCTCGACAAGGCCAGCGCTGCCTTCAAGCTTGCGGTTAACTCGGGCAGGCTGATGGAAACCGGTTTTAACACGTTCGGAAACAGAGCTTTTGTCCTCGATCATTTTAACGTCCGTCTCGGTCGCAAGGGCAGGAAGATCGTGAACACTCCCTTTAAAGTCACCATCACGGCGAAAGATTCAAGCGGGAGAACTGTCACGGGCTATTCGGGGGAAAACACGCTGAACCTCAATTCTGATTCCCATGCAACAATCGCTCCTGCGGCTGTGACCTTGACCAACGGGGTCTGGCAAGGGGAGGTGACGATTTCCGCTGCCGAATACGGAGTCGTGATCTTGACAAGCGGGGCCGACAAGCAGGGCAAAAGCGCGGCTTTTGATGTCCTCTATCCGGGTCCTTATTCGCTGATCAGGGGAAGGGTCCGATACAACGGAAACCCGTTCCTGACCAGTTCTCACGTCGACTTCTCGTTGCATGATGTAATTGCCGGCCGCCGCTACCCCGTGCCGCCATCCTGCTACAACCCCGCGAACGGGAGGTTCTCCATTCCCAATGTCCGTAGGGGAACCTATGCGATTTTCCTGAAAACCGACGGCGACGCGCCCCCCAACTTCAACCCTTTTCCCGGTGATTTCTGGGGAGGATCAGAGCAGTTCACGGTGGCCGCTCCGAACCCGACGATTCGGAATTTTGCCGTTTGCCGGCTCATCCACCTGACTTCTCCGGCGAATAATGATCCGCCCGGAATTCCTGTCTCTCCTCCCTATCCGTCGCAGCCGTCTCCCGTCCCCTTTGCCTGGGATCCAGTCCCGGAGGCGGCAACGTACGAAATCGAGATAGTTAAAGCCCTGGATGATTCAAATCAAGCTATGGGTGTTGTCCTCAGGGAGCCGGGATTGACGGCGACAAGCAAAGCCGCAAGCTTGCCGGCAAATGAGCCGGGTCAGCATTATGCGTTTCGTGTCGTCGCCGTGAATCATGCCAACGAGCGTGTCGGAGACTTCTACGTAACCATGACGAACCCGAGTGGTGGAATATATGGCTTTAGAGCGGATTATCTCTTCAAGATCATCGCATCCACCGCTCTCGATCATTTTGATATCAGTTCCAGTCTTGAGGGCACCAAGATCGTGAGCACTCCATTCCCAATCACCATTACGGCTAAAGACTCAAGCGGGAGAACCGTCACGGACTACTCGGGGGAAAACACGCTGGAGCTCAATTTTTATCCCTATACAAATATCACTCCCTCCACTGTGACCTTGACCAACGGGGTCTGGCAAGGGGAGGTGACGATTTCCGCTGCCGAGTACGGAGTCGTGATCTTGACAAGCGGGGCCGACAAGCAGGGCAAAAGCGCGGCTTTTGATGTCCTCTATCCAGGTCCCTATTCGATCGTCAGTGGACAGGTCCAGTACAATGGAAACCCGTTCCTGACCAGTTCTCACGTCGACTTCTCGTTGTTTGATGTAACTGCCGGCCGCCGCTACCCCGTGCCGCCATCCTGCTACAACCCCGCGAACGGGAGGTTCTCCATTCCCAATGTCCGCAGGGGAACCTATGCGATTTTCCTGAAAACCGACGGCGACACGCCCCCCAACTTCAAACCTTTCCCCGGTGATTTCTGGGGAGGATCAGAGCAGTTCATGGTGGCCGCTCCGAACCCGACGTTTCGGAATTTTGCCGTTTGCCGGCTCATCCACCTGACTTCTCCGGCGAATAATGATCCGCCCGGAATTCCTGTCTCTCCTCCCTATCCGTCGCACCCGTCCCCCGTCCCCTTTGCCTGGGATCCGATCCCGGAGGCGGCAACGTACGAAATCGATATTTACCAAGTTTCGGATGACTCTTCCCTGGAAGAGCGTGAAGACGCTTACAGGGAGTTGGATTTGACCGTGACAAGCAAAATCGTAAGCTTGCCGGCAAATGCGCCAAACCATCATTATGAGTTTCGCGTCGGCGCCCTGAATCATGCCGGCGAGTATGTTGGAGAATCCTATGTAACCCTGACGAACCCCAGCGGCGGCATCTGGGGCTTTGGAGGATATTATTTCTTCAAGGTCCTTTGAGGGTATGCAGGGGGATGGGGGACGCCCATTAGAAGGCGCGCGTCAAGTAAGCAGACTTCTTGACGAGTAATTTTTAAGCTCAACGGATTCTGTGATGCTGCGCCCGAGGATTTCGATCGTTATAGGTTACAGAACCTGGTTGTTCTGCACCTGACACCCATTTTCCTCGACGGATAATTTGCGCTGCAGTTATGGCAATTTCAACATATTTCCTTTTGCATTCCATTCAGGAGAAAATTGGTTTTCCTTTAAGTCACTGTTCTAAGTCAAATTTCAGTAAGGTGGAGCCGATGATTAAATGGAAGTTTATTTTAACGGTTTTGATGGCGGTGTGCCTGCTCGCTTTATCCCTGTTCATGGAGGCACGGGTCACCGCGGTTACGGCCACGGTCAACCCCGCTGAGTTTGCAGGTCCCTGTCTGGCGAATTTCAATTTTCAGGTCTTACATTATTACATTTGATTTGATAAGATGGCTTTTTAAAAGAATGGGCGTCCCCATTCAGCTGACAAATTATCCAGGGGGGGGGAATATGAAAAAAATCGTTATCCTTTCATCGATCCTGTTTGTCGTCGGCCTGGGGCTGAGCGTGTTCGGCCAGCAGCAGGGCGAGACGATCAACCTGCTCTCGCTGCAGGAAGGAACCATCCCCGTTGTTTCTGCCGCCCATTACGGCGGCTGGTCGGCGGAAGCCCTCCTGGACGAAAGCCCCGCCTCGGGCTGGGCCTGCGAGAAAGGAAAGATCGCCAACAACATTTTTGTGTTCGAAATGGTCCAGGCCGCCGTAATTGAAAGCCTTGAATTCGATTCCGCCTCGGTCGACACAGTTGGCGCCGGAGCCAAGGAGATCACTGTGGAGATCTCCCCGGCGGCCCAAGACAGCGGATTCGAGACCATCCTGCAAGCTACGCTGGCGGCCAGGGCCGACAAGCAGGCGTTCAAAGCCCAGAAAAAAGTCAAAGGACGCTGGGTGCGCCTGATCATCAAAGGCAATCATGGTGCCGCCCAGTGGACGGAGCTTTTCGGCTTCCGCGGCTACGGCCTGAAGCCAGCCGTGCCCAGCCCCTTGGGAGACATTTCCGGGACTTACGATAGCAAATATTCCAAGTTTCATATCCGGCAGCAGGGAACGGCCCTGGTCGGCTGTTATGAGTTCCGTGAGGGTCTGCTGGAAGGCGCCATCGAAGGGCGCCTCATGAAGCTCACCTGGCGCGAGGGGGAAGATTCCGGACCGGTCGTAATGATCTTCGACCTCAACGGCAAAAGCTTCCGCGGCTACTGGTGGCGCAAGGGACAGGAAAAGAATCAGCCCGGCGGGACCTGGGACGGCAGCAAGGTTAGTTCCCAGATCGGCGCTTGTTCCCACTGGTCCGGTTCCCTGGGCGGAGAGCTGAAAAAACAGCTGGCCAGCGAAGGCCGGGCCAGGGTCTACGGAATTCTCTTTGATCTTGATTCCGCCAATATCAAGGTGGATTCCAAGCCGGTCCTGGAGGAAGTGCTGGGCCTTCTTCACAGCGAGCCGTCCTGGAAGCTGACTATCGAGGGCCATACCGACTCCACGGGAAGTTCCGATCACAACCAGAAACTTTCCTTGCAGCGCGCCGATGCGGTCAAGGCTTATCTGCTCGGCGCCGGCATCGAGGAGGGCCGCCTGCAAACCAGGGGATTCGGCTCGGCAAAGCCGGTGGCCGACAATGCTAGCGAAATGGGCCGCGCCCAGAATCGCCGCGTGGAATTGGTGCGGGAATAACAAGACATAGGGAAAGAATGGGGACGGTGCTTGTCTATATGTTTTTAGCAATATCGAAGGACAGCGTTTGTAATTATATAATGGGGATAAGTTAATAAATGAAGGCCGCGGTGGAAGGAAATATCAAGAGATCTCCCGGTTGCCCGAGCTTTCCGGCGTCAGGATGAACTTGCTTGGATCGATGTGTCTTCAGCAAAGGGAAGTTCAGGGACGGATCGTGAAAGTGTGAAAATGTTTGATGTAACTGACAAAGTGGCAGCTAGGCTTTGCTTATTCTTGCGCATTTTGACACAACATGGACCGGGATTCTACATAGAAAATGCCCCTTAATGGAGACAAAACATGATCTGCGCCATGGAGGATTGAAAGGTTGAGGCGAAATAAGAAGCTTTCGGCGGTTCTTGCTGAAGCGAAAAAGGTGTTTGTCTTAAATCAAACAGGAACTCTACATGGACCTATTCATTGGGAGCAAGTGGAGCGCAATGCGGTGAAATTGGCGAAAAGAACTCCCGGCTGTGACATGGAAGTCGCCAGGCTGTTCGCTATCCTGCACGATTGCAAAAGGCAAAATGAAGGCTCTGATGGGTTGCATGGCGAACGGGCCGCGGAATTCGCCCAGGAATTGCATGACAAAGGGTTATTGGATATAGATCTTGAGCGATTGGCAATATTGAAATACGCGATGCAGTTCCATAATGCCGGCATGGTGAATGGCGACCCGACGATCGGCGTCTGCTGGGATGCCGACCGGCTGGATCTGCCCAGGGTAGGGACCAGGCCGGTCGCGGAAATGCTTTGCACAAGGTCCGGGAAAGAGGCGATCGAAGAAGGCGCTTGATGGGCCATGATGGACGGTGCTTGCAATTTTGTAATTGGAGTATTGAAACGAAAGCATGCGGAGAGCCAGGCTGCCCAAGTTTTCCGGTGCAAAAATGAATGCTCGCGGTGCGTGGTAGCGCTATGAAAAAATCAATGAAATATGATTTATGCAAAAATACAAGCACCGTCCCCCAATTCCGGAGCATTGAAACGAAAGCATGCGGAGAGCCAGGCTGCCCGGGTTTTCCGGTGCAAAAATGAATGCTCGCGGTGCGTGGTAGCGCTATGAAAAAATCAATGAAATATGATTTATGCAAAAATACAAGCACCGTCCCCCAATTCCCCAATTCCAGATGTTGTCAAGAATACAAGAACCATCCCCATATTTACAAAGTAAAAGGCAAAAAAAAGCACTGGCTGACGGCAGCAGGGAAGAGCTCATTGGGGTCGGCGCTTGATATTGCGGACCTGGCGGTATAAACTCAACCAATGCGTCATGCGCGGCCGACTTTCGCAGTCATGAAGCCAAGCACTGTTTTCAGGGTTGATCCGGAACCAACGACCAGGGGGTGACGATGTCCCGCACGCTGACCCGCCTATTTGCCGAGAGCGTCGAGCGCTTTCCCGACCGTATCCTGCTCTGGGAAAAAAAAGGGCCCCGCTATGAGGGGATCACCTATGCCCGGATGCGCGAGCAGGCGCAGCGCTTCGCCGCCGGGCTCATGCGCCTCGGCGTCCGCAAGGGGGATCGCATCGCCCTCATCTCCGAAGGCCGCGCCGATTGGGTGTGGAGCGAGCTCGGCATTCTCTTCGCCGGGGCGGTGAACGTCCCCATTTCGGTGCGGGTCGACGAGCTGTCGGAGCTCAAATTCCGTCTCGCCCACTCGGGCTGCCGGCTGGCGGTGGTGTCGCGGAGCCAGCTCGCCAAGATCCGGCAAATAAAGAACGACCTGCCGGAACTGGAAAAAACCATCGCCCTCGATCCCCCGGAGGATCTGCAGAAGGACGAGCTGACCGGCGACGATGTCCGGCGCCTGGGCGATGAATTCCTGGCCGGGAACCAAAGGGAGTTTGCCGACCGCTGGCAGTCCGTGGGCGAAGCCGACTACGCCACCATCAGCTACACGTCGGGAACGACCGCCGAGCCCAAGGGGATCATCCTTACCCATCGCAACTACACGGCCAACATCGAGCAGGCGAACTCCCTCGTTCCCTGCCCGCCGCGCTACGTGACCCTGCTCATCCTGCCCTGGGACCACGCCTTCGCCCACACCTGCGGCATCTACGCCATGATGAAGAACGGCGCCGCCCTGGCCGCGGTGCAGCAGGGGAAGACCAGCCTGGAGACGCTGAAGAACATCCCGCAGAATATCCGCGAGATCCGGCCGACCCTCCTGCTGAGCGCCCCGGCCCTGGCCAAGAACTTCCGCAAGAACATCGAAAAGGGCGTCCAGGAAAAGGGCGCCGGCGTGGAGGCGCTTTTCCGCAGGGCGCTGCGCCTGGCCTATGACTACAACGGCGAAGGCTGGAACCGCGGCCGCGGCCTGAAAAAGATCAAAAAGCCGCTCTGCCTCCTCTACGACCGGCTCATCTTCAGCAAGATCCGCCGCAATTTCGGCGGCCGTCTCGAGTATTTCGTCGGCGGCGCCGCGCTGCTGGACATCGAGCTGCAGCGGTTCTTTTACGCCATCGGCATGCCCATGTACCAGGGGTACGGGCTCACCGAGGCCGCGCCGGTCATCTCCGCCAACTCTCCCCGGCATCACAAGCTGGGATCCTCGGGCCGGCCGGTGGCCAACCTGGACCTGCGCATCTGCGACGAGCAGGGTAAATCGCTGCCGCCCGGCAACCAGGGCGAGATCGTGATCCGCGGCGAGAACGTCATGGCCGGGTATTGGAAGAACGAGAAGGCGACGCGGGAGGCCCTGCGCGACGGCTGGCTGTACACGGGCGATATCGGCTACCTGGACCAGGACGGTTTCCTCTTCGTCCTCGGGAGGAACAAGAGCCTGCTGATCGCCGACGACGGCGAGAAGTTCAGCCCCGAGGTCATCGAGGAGACCATCTGCAGCCGCTCGCCGTACATCGAGCAGCTCATGCTCCACAACAACCAGTCGCCCTACACGGCGGCCCTGCTTGTGCCCAACAAGGAAGCGCTCCTGCGCCGGCTTCACGAACAAGGGCTGTCCTGCGCCACCCGCGAGGGCCAGGAAGCCGCGCTGCGGCTCCTGCAGGCGGAGATCAACGCCTTCCGCGACGACGGCGCCCACGCCGGCCTCTTTCCTTCGCGCTGGCTGCCGGCGGCGGTGGCAGTGCTCGGCGAGGGGTTCTCCGAGCAGAACCGCTTCCTGAACTCGACCATGAAGATGGTCCGCGGCCGCATCGAGGACTTCTACCGCAGCCGCATCGATCACCTCTACACCGCCGGGGGCAAGCCCATCGTCAACCCCCAGAACCTGACCATCGTCAGCCGCTGGGAGTGATAAGGCTGTGACGGATCGCGAGAATGCGAATTGGATGCCTTACTGAGTAAATAAGACAGTTGAGATTCATCTGATTTGAACAAAGGATATTGCTGTGCTACGATAATTTCGACCAAGAAGACTGATGCCTGGGCATGACAGAAGAAACGCGAGCCGATTCCGTCGGGCCCTGCGAGGAGTAGCAATGACCAAAGCGCTGCGGATTTCCGTCCTGTTCTGCACCCTGGCTTTTGTCGCCGGCGGCCTGCTTCCCGGCCAGGCGACGAGCGCCCGCATCTACGGTAATGTTCAAAACGAAAAGGGGAAGTTCCTGGCCGGCGTCGAGGTGACGGCCGTGAACGTGGGAAACAACGCCACGACCAAGGTGTATACCGGCTTTGTAAAGGGCTCCTTCAGCTTCCTCGGCCTGGCCCCGGGCAGCTACCAGGTCAGCTTCGATCTGCCGGGATACCGCTCCTACGTGGCCGCCGGCATCCGCCTCTCCGCCGACCAGTCGACGAACCTGCGCATCACGCTGCAGCGCCTGAGCGAGGCGGAGGGCGGCACCCCCGAAGAGGAGGCGGAATTGGACGCGCCCGCTGACGCGGACGCGGGCCCGCTGAAAACCTGGCAGGTCGAGTTCAGCGGCGGCATCTTCGCCGACGAGCCCGACGAGCTGAACAGCGTCGTCTACAACGACCTCAAAACGAGCCGCGATCTGCCTCAAAATTACTATTATGATTACATTTACTCCGGCCTTTCCGTATCCAGCTGGTCGGGCTTGCCCAATGGCATGCTGAAGCCCCTTGGCGGCCTCCGGCCGCGGACGGCCCGCCTGCGCTTTTTTTTGAACCGTTGGCTCTCCCTGGCCGCGGGCATCGGCTGGTCTGAGCGCCGGGTGGCCTCGGCGTATTCGCTCACCTACGATTTCTACAATGGCAATCCAGGTTCCAACCATCTTCCAGAGCTGTTCTCCGTCATCAGCGATTTTCCCGACCACCGCCTGGGGGTGAAAACGCTTTTCCCCCACGTCGGGGCGCAGGCGAGCCAGTTCATGGGCCCCGGCGTCCGCGTGGCGGAGTTCGTCCATGCCGGCTGGATGTTCGCCGAATGCCGTTTTTCTTCATTCAAAACGGTTCATGACGGCCTGCTGGGGCTGGACAGCACGCAGGAGCTGGCCATGGAGGGGCGGGGAAGAGGTCCGGCCCTCGAGGGCGGGTTCAGGCTGGATGTGGCCGTCTGGCGCAACCTGGGGGCCTTTGTCGAAGCGTCCTATCTCCTGTCCCGAATAACCCGCGTGACCGGGGAGAGCAGCGGCTCCGCAATGGTCCAGGACCAAAAAACCCTCGAGATCCTGTCCAGCGTCACTGAGCAGAGGAAGGGACGGTGGTGGAGCAGCGACGAATTCTATTCCCGCCCGGAAGTCTGGCCCGATGGCGAGCCGGCAGCGGGCGCTCCCTTCACCCTCGACCTGAGCGGCCCGGGAGTCCGGGTGGGGCTCTGCTTCCGCTTCTGATCCCGGGGGGCCTTGAGGGACGGTTGTGATCGGGAAGATCTGGATTGACGGAACACGGTAGACGGTAGATGGCAAGAGAGAGGCGCTTAAAAGGTAAAAGGAAAAAGGTAAAAGTAAAAAAACAGCACTCGCTGTACGGTTGACGGCAAGAAAAGTGCAATTTCCGAACCCTTCAACCCTTCCAGCTTTCAACCTGTCCTTTAAAGGATCAACGGCCAATGGACCATTACAAAAAAAACCGGAGATCATGATTTGTGCATATAAACTAGCACTGTCCATGGAGGACTCTCCGACCTTGAGTGGGGCGGTGCGCAAGCAATCGCTGCCGGAGCAAGGGGGCGGCGAAAGCACCGTCCCCTTTGATCTCTGAATACGCTCCCTTAGGCGGCCTGCTTTTGTGGGATCAAGAAATAGCCGAAGCCGACGGTGAAGAACAGGTAGACCACTGCGATTCCCCAGCCCAGGGGGTTCAGCATCCCGGTGAACAGGAAGTACAGCGTGGCGGCCAAACCGATGGCGTCGTAGACGCAAAGGTTCCAGCAGATCGCCCGGCGCGCCACGCCCGGCTCTATGTTCCTGGCCAGCCAGGTCATCAGCAGGATGCCCACCATGGCCGCCCCATATTCCCTGGCCGTCAAGGCCGCTCCCGAGCTGTACGCCAAGCCCAGCAGGTTCAGCATCCAGGCTGGGACAAGCAGCAGCAGGGGGCCGAAGCCCAGGGCGACCACCGCTTTGATCGTCATCATGGTTTTAAATTTCATTTTTTCCTCCCCAATCAGTTCTTTTTAAAGGCATAGCGGCCGAACCAGGTCAGGAACACCAGGTGCAGGACGATGAGGCTCCAGCCCATGGTGTTCATCAGGCCGGCAATCTGGGTGAGCAGCAGGATGGGCGTGCTCGCCAGGTAATAGATGAACAGGCCGCGCGCCACCCCGGTCTTGAATCCCGGGTCGCCGGATCGCCGCCCGTACCAGAGCAGCACCGGGAAGCCGAGCAGCGCCGAGCCGAACAGGCGGGCGAAGACGGTGGCGGTGTCATTGAGGATGACGCCGAACGGGTCGAGCATGGCCCCGGGAGCGGCGATGAAGCCCAGGGCGAAGACCCCCTCGATCACCATCGACACAATAAAAAGCGTATTCATGGCCTGACCTCCTTTTTCATTTATCGGCACGATCCCTTTCCGGCTTAAATGAACTTCACCACGAGCGGGCAGGCGGGTCCCGTTTTTCAGAAATAATTTTTGCCTCTTCGCCCATGATTTCCCCCGATCTGCATGCAAGGATAGAACCGATTGCGGGCAATGTCAAGTTTGCCGGACGACCGGCTCGCCCCAGCCTCCCTAGCGGCCGATCGGGACAATTGGGGACGGGACCTTGAGAAACGGTGCTTGTTCAGCTATTTTTTGTGAACAACCGCGGCGGACAAAAATATCAGGAAATTGCCTGGCTGCCCGAGTGCGCCGGCCTCAGGATGAACTCGCTCGGGTCGATGTACCGGTATGAAGGGAAGGCAAAAGATGAGTTGTGCAAAAAAAAACAAGCGCCGTCCACAAATGACGTGCATGATCATTATTCCCGCCGCGAATTGAATAATTTACTGAAAGTGCTAGAATTTTATTGCATATTCCAAGACGAATTTGCGGGGACCGGTTCCGCTGCCGGTCCAGCGGGGAATGGAAGGGGAAGAAATGGAAATCAACAAAACCGATCCAATCAGCGGCCGGCGGCCGGGAAGTGCCTGCTTGCTTGCATTTTTCATTGTCGCATTAAGCGCGGTGGGTCTTGCTTCTTCGCGGGGAGATCGGCGCTGGCATCGCTGGGAGCTCGCGGCGGCCCTGAGCGGCAGCTTTTCTTTGTTGGATACGAGGTATTCCCACGATTATTCCCCGCAAGTTTACAACTATACGGTGACGGACCTGGATTCATCGGTCAACCAGCATGTGACCATCAATCGTAAAAGCGCCTTGGGAGTGGAATTTAAAGCGAATACCTTCATTGGCGAAAAGATCGGCATTCAATTTCTGGGGGATTTCCACGATTCCCGTCTGAGTGGAACAGGCAATTTCGCGCACAGCAAGCTGCGATTTTCCTATAAACCATACCCGGATTATCAGCCAACCATCATCAACAAGGACGAATGGTTCGCCATGAAGGACACGGAAGGGCATTTGAGACAAAAGACCTTCAGTTTGAATATGCTGGCCCGTTTCCCCTTGGCCCGGCGGATCGATCTGGATATTTCCGGGGGCGTCTCGCTTTTTTTATATTCCGGGAAGGCGGAACCGATTGGATATATTCATCACAGCTTCGAGCATTTCATTTTTGTTTCCATTCCATATAGTTTCGATTTTTCAATGCCGACCACGACCGCACTGGGTGCAAATATCGGCGGGGAATTGAATTTTTCCCTGGGACGGAATGTGTTTTTTTATGCCGCATTCAGGTATTACCATGGTTTCACTGGATCATCGGAAATCAAGTTGATCAGCGATCTCAATGCCGCTTCAGAGGATCGTGAGTGGCTAGGAACCGTCCAGGAACGGTTGAACCTGGGGTCCCTGAAAATAAAACCCTCATTTTTCAGCATGAAGATCGGCCTGGGATTGGGATATTAACTCTCAACCCGGGAAAAGCCTTCGACGGAAAAAAAGGCTGCCATGCGCGGGACCTCGAGGGACGTACTTGCTTTTGTGACTTTGCCGGCAGCAACTCAGTTGCTATCGACATCAGGCTCCTGAAGCGTTACCATGTTTTTGAAAGAATCGGAACCGGGATCAGGAGGAGCCGAGAAATGAAAATAAATTACCTGCGATTTTTTGCTTTGAGCCTTGTTTTCCTGGGCGTCGCCATCGTGTTCTACGCCCAGGGCGGAGTGTCCCTCGCGAAATTCCTGCTGTTTTATGTCAGCGGCGTGGCTTCCGGCGTCAACCTGGCCCAGGGAATATTCAGCTGGCGGAATAGCATGAGCTGATCTCACCCGCTGCGCGTCCGAGCCGGAAATCGGAAGAATGGATCCGGCCAGAAAAACACCTTTGACAAAACGGAATCCATGCCCAGGTGAAATTAATAACCTGAGAAATATTTCTTGCGGGACTGGGAACGGTGCTTGGCTTTGTTACTATAGCGACATAAAGCGGATACATGTTTTCCCGCCATTTTTCCGAACTTGAATTCCCCGGACCGTTGGTGTATGCCAATGGCGGAATCGGGAGCGCAAATCCATTTGGAGTTGAGGGCATGAAAAAGATCGCAGCAGCAGCCTGGATATGCTTTTGGGCGGCGGCGCTGGCCCTGGAGCCCGGCCACGAGCGCTGCCTCAACAACCTGATCAACGTCTATTTCATTTCCGGCCGGATCGGTTCGGCCCGCGACTGGCTGGAAAAAGCCGACCGCCTGAAGGTCAGGGTCAATTTCGAACTGGCCCGAGCGGTGCGCCGGGCCGCTGAAACGCCCGGACCCGGCCGCAATTAGCGCTGGGCGGTGTTTTCCCGGCCTGACGTTCCAATGACGCTTTTGCCTCCGGCCGGTGTTCCACGGCCCGGAGGTCGCAATGAAAAAACGATCCTGAATTTGTGAATTTAAGGGACGGCGCTTGTTTTTATGCGATCAGGAATTTGGGGCTTGCCGGGATGTTCTGGGGTCAGGATGGTTCTATGGAAAACCTGCAAAAGTCATATTGAAAACATTCGAGGCGGTTCTTGAAGCTTGGCAAATTTATTCAATACAAAAACCCATGGGCAGGGACTGCGCCGGAAACCGCTGCTGCGGTTCAAGCGCCGCGGCGGCCGGTCTGGAG
>JBGSPO010000214.1:0-4014 GCA_041738575.1 Candidatus Aminicenantia bacterium | reverse complement strand
CGGCGGTGGTGTTTCCCAGCGCGTCCAACGCGTCGGTGCGCCGGCGGACTTCCGGGTCCTGGCCCGTCATCTCGGCGTTGCCGCCGGCGTTGTCGGCGATGGGGCCATAGGCGTCAGTGGCCAGGGTGATGCCCAGGGTGGAGAGCATTCCCACCGAGGCGAAGCTGATGCCGTACAGGCCGAGGTTGATGGCGTTGGCATCGCCGCTGAAACCGCCGCTCAGGGCGTAGCTGACAATGACCGCCAGGGCGATGACCAGCACCGGCAGCCCGGTGGACATCATGCCGGTGGAGATGCCGGCGATGATGACCGTGGCCGGCCCGGTCTGCGACTGCTCGGCCACGTACTGGGTCGGCTTGTAATCCTGGGACGTATAGTATTCGGTGATCTTGCCGATCACCCAGCCGGCGATCAGTCCGGTGATGACGGCGAGGAAAATGCCCACGTGCCGCCCATGGAACGAACCCTTGAACAATACCAGGATAAAGAAAGAAAAGACAAGGGTAAGGAAAGTGCTGGCGTTGATGCCGCGGGCCAGCGCCTTGAGCAGTACTTTCTGCGACGCCTTCTCGCCCGAGCGCACCATGAATACGCCCAGGATGGAGAAGATCACGCCGACGCCGGCGATGACCATGGGCGCCAGGACGCCGCCCAGGCCGTAGCCGGCGGCCACTCCCAGTACCGTGGTGGAGAGGATGGAGCCGGCGTAGGATTCGTAGAGGTCGGCGCCCATGCCCGCCACGTCGCCGACGTTATCGCCGACATTGTCGGCGATGGTGGCCGGGTTGCGCGGGTCGTCCTCGGGAATGCCCGCCTCCACTTTGCCGACCAGGTCGGCGCCGACGTCGGCCGACTTGGTGAAAATGCCGCCGCCCACCCTGGCGAACAGGGCCTGGGTCGAGGCGCCCATGCCGAAGGTCAGCATGGTGGTGGTGATGATGGAGAGCTGGCTGACGCCCTCGGGGATGAAGTGGCGCAGGATGATGAACCACAGGGAAATATCGAGCAGGGCCAGGCCGACGACCACCAGGCCCATGACCGCGCCCGAGCGGAAGGCGATCTGCAGCCCCAGGTTCAGGGAGTGCTTGGCGCCGGCCGTGGTGCGGTTGGAGGCGAACGTGGCCGTGCGCATGCCCAGGAAGCCGGCCAGGCCGGAAAAGAAGCCGCCGGTGATGAAGGCGAAGGGCACCCAGGGATTTTGCGTTCGCAGCACGAAGGCCATGAAGGAGAAGAGGATGAAGATGATGAAGAAAACGAAGGCCACGACCCGGTATTGCCGCTTGAGGTAGACCATGGCCCCTTTCTGCACGTAGCCGGCGATGCGCTGCATGTCGGGGGTGCCCGGGTCCTGCCTTTTCATGTAGCGGAAGAAATAATACGCAAAGGCCAGGGCCATAACGGAGCCCAGCGGCGCCAGGATGAATAAATTCTCTAAATTCATGCGAACTCCTTGCGGAATGAAAGATTTTTTTTAAAGCAGGTAAGAAAGCAATTTATATCCGATTTTCGGCGAAAAGTCAATGATTTGGATGTTTCAGGCGGGAAAAAACTCGCCTCAGGTGTAGAAATCATTTGCCGAGGCAGGCGTCCGTTCACTGGCTCTTCATTTTTTTGCAGATGGCGAGCTTCAGCTGCAGATCGCGCTGCAGTGCCAGTTGCACCTGAAGCTCGTCGGGAGTGATGGCGCCCTTGAAAGACGACTGGATGCGCGCTCCGGCTTCCAGCAGCCTTTTTCGCAGATCCTCCTCGCGCAGGTCCTCGCCGCGCTCGAAATCGTCGATGATCAGGGCGACGCGGTCGTCGCGCACTTCCAGGAAGCCCTCGCCGCTGTAAAGGAAATGCCGCGTGCCGGCCGCGTCGAGGTAGGAGATCTCGCCGGCCTTCAGCAGCGTGAGGTAGGGCAGGTGGTGCGACAGGACGCCGGCCTCGCCCAAAAAAGCCGGGATGTAGAGGTCCTGGATCTCGGCGCGCAGGGCCACCTCGCGCGAGGTGATGATCTCCAGCTCGATGGTCCCGGCCATCAAAAGCCCAGTTTCTTGGCGTTGGCCACCGCGTCCTCGATGCCGCCGCACATGTAGAAGGCCTGCTCGGGCAGGGCGTCGTAGCGGCCCTCGACCAGCTCCTTGAAACTGCGGATGGTGACCGGCAGATCGACGTACTTGCCCTCCATGCCGGTGAAGGGCGTGGCCACGAAAAACGGCTGCGAGAGGAATTTCTGGATCTTGCGCGCCCGGGCCACGATGACCTTGTCCTCGTCGGACAGCTCTTCCATGCCCAGGATGGCGATGATGTCCTGCAGCTCCTTGTAGCGCTGCAGCACTTCCTTGACCCGGGTGGCCACCTGGTAATGCTCCTTGCCGACGATCTTGGCGTCCAGGATGCGCGAGAACGAGGCCAACGGGTCGACGGCCGGGTAGATGGCCATCTCGGTGAGCGCCCGCGACAGGTTGGTGGTGGCGTCCAGGTGGGTGAAGGTCGTCGCCGGCGCCGGGTCGGTGTAGTCGTCGGCCGGCACGTATATGGCCTGGACCGAGGTGATCGACCCCTTCTTGGTGGAGGTGATGCGTTCCTCCATCTCCCCCATCTCCGAGGCCAGGTTGGGCTGGTAACCGACCGCCGAGGGCATGCGCCCCAGCATGGCCGACACTTCGGAACCGGCCTGGGTGAAGCGGAAGATGTTGTCGATGAAGAGCAGCACGTCCTGCTTTTCCTCGTCACGGAAATACTCGGCCACAGTCAGCCCCGAGAGGGCCACGCGCAGGCGGGCGCCCGGGGGCTCGGTCATCTGGCCGTAGATCAGGGCCGTCTTGTCGATGACCCCGGACTCCTTCATTTCCAGCCACAGGTCGTTGCCTTCGCGGGTGCGCTCGCCCACGCCGGCGAACACCGAAAAGCCGCCATGCTTGGTGGCCACGTTGTGGATCAGCTCCTGGATGAGCACGGTCTTGCCCACGCCGGCGCCGCCGAACAGCCCGATCTTGCCGCCTTTCAGGTAGGGCTCCAGCAGATCGACCACCTTGATGCCGGTCTCGAAGAGCTCCAAACGGGTATCCTGCTCGTCCAGCGGCGGCGGCGGGCGGTGGATGGGCAGGCGCCGCTTCTCGTTGATGGGGCCGAGCATGTCCACCGGGTCGCCGATGACGTTGATCACGCGCCCGAGCACTTCGCGGCCCACGGGCACGGTGATGGGGCCGCCCAGGTCCCGCGCCTGCATGCCGCGCACCAGGCCGTCGGTCGGGTGCATGGAGATGGTGCGCACGCGGTTCTCGCCCAGGTGGTACTGCACCTCGCAGATGATGCGGATCGGTTGCGGGCTGTCAAAGCCGTCGGAGACGATCTCGATGGCGTTATAGATGACGGGCAGCTCTCCCTTGGCGAACTCGACGTCGACCACGGGCCCGATGACCTCGATCACCTTGCCGGTCTTTTTAGGCAACTCTTGATTCTGGCTCATATGCACTCCTATTTGTTCAAGGCTTCCGTGGCGGTGATGATCTCCAGGAGCTCCTTGGTGATGGCGGCCTGCCGCATCTTGTTCATCAGCAGGGTCAGCTCGCGGATCATGTCGCTGGCGTTACGCGTGGCCAGGTCCATGGCCACCATGCGCGCCACCTGCTCGGCGGCCACCGACTGCAGCAGGATCTGGTAGACGGCGGCGGTGACGAAGCGCGGCAGCAGCGCCTGGAAAATGGCGTCGGCCCCGGGCTCGAAAATGTATCCTTCCGCTTCGTTCCCCGTCCCGGCATCCGGCCGCTCGGGGGCGGCGACCTCCACGGGGAAAAAACGGCGCAGGCGGAATTCCTGCTTCGAGGCCGAGACGAACTCGCTGGCGGCGAATTCAACACTGTGCAGGGCACCGGCGAGGAAGCGCTGCTGCAGGTCGGCTCCCAGGCGCGCGGCGTCGGCGAATTGCAGCCGGCCGATCATGCCGTTGTACGCCTGCACCGGCTCCAGGCCGCGCTTGCTGAAATAGCGGCCGGCCTTGGTGCCCACCGTGACCAGGACGACCTCGCG
>JBGSPO010000130.1:0-7912 GCA_041738575.1 Candidatus Aminicenantia bacterium | reverse complement strand
GGCACGCTCGGCCCCCAAGGAGCAGCGGGGAGGCGGTCATGGCCGCAGCAACTCGCAGCGGCCGGCGACCCCTGCGCGCCGCCCTTCCGGATCGCAGCACCCTTCCTATTTCAAGCAGGGCCGCAGGGCTTTCCGCTAAATGAGCCGAGCGCCACGATCGGTTCGACAGGGATAGATGCCGGATGCGGACTGTCGGCTGGCGGTCAGGATGCGGACTTTTGGAACTTGCAGAAGAAATCGACCGCCGAAGGGTCCGGAGTGAAGCTGAACTCATAGCACGGCACGGCGGCAACGACCTGCTTGCTGAAGGCGATAATGGCTGCCGCAGCATCGGGATCATACCAGGGGATTGAGGCCAACGACAGCATGCGGTCCCCGGCCGTGCAGGCATCCAGCCTCTCGATGTGATTGCCTTTCCCGTGCTTCAGGAAAAATATTCCCGCCAATGGCGCCTGGCAATTGCCAGATATCTCTTCGGTCCCCGCCCAGGGTGTGCCGAAGGCATGGAACACGTTCTCTATTTCCCGAACGATCACCCGCTCGTCGCTCAGCGGTTTTCCTTTTTTGCTTTCGGCCAGAAGCCGTGAGATCGTGCTTTTCCCAGCTCCGGACGAACCGGTGAATAAAAATGCCTTTTGCTGCACTACCAGGCCCGCTGCGTGAAGCAAAAAACCGCGGCGCCAGGCCAGGAAATGCATGAGCAGCACCTGGTCGAGTGGCAGACATACCGGATGGGCCAGAGCGACATTATTCTTGTCTTCCAGCCGAGGCATCCCGGAATAAACGGTCGCGTCGTCCAGCCGGGGATCAAAACGTGCGACCAGAAAAGGATCGGCCTGCGGCTGCGCAGCCAGGCGCAGCCAGAAATAGCCCTCATGGCGATACATGGACCAGGAATGTTCCGTGTCATAAATCTTCGCCATCCCGCGCAAGCGCGGCAGGCTTCCGATCAGCCAGCGGATCTTTAGAAGGAGATCGCCTTCGGCTTTTGCCGGCTTCGCGAGGAAAGGAATATACAGCGGATTGCTGACCCGAGGGCGGAGCGCCGTGTTCGCTGAAACTACGAGCCGTACCCCGCCGATCTGCAGGTCACTTCCCAGGGGATGCGCCGGAGGGGTGCTCAGCTTGTTCCCAATGTATTGAAGCACGCCCCCGAGATGCAAAGGTTAGGGCTCATCGGTCCGGTCGTTTCAACAGTCACCTTGCAGCCGGTACTCAGATTCTGGGAGCCGGCGGTAATAGAGACCACGCGCAGCAGCGGTTTCTCGTATGTTTTTTTCACTTTTTTTTCATTGATCGTTTCCATTCATCCTCCAATGGAGCCAGATGCGATCTGTTCGTAACGGAGCTTCCCGATGGAACAGATATAGTCGGAAGGGACGAGGTCCTCGCCGTTCTCCATGTCAAAGAATCCCGGACAGTAGCCGCAGACCAGTTTTTGCTGGCAATCCCTGCATGGCGAGGCAGGGGGGACGGCCTCGCTGCGGAAGGCTGCGAAGCCCTTCTGCCAGCCCTCCTGAAAATTTCCAGTCGAGAGCGGATACCTGACTTTGGAAACCATCAGGCATGGGGAGAGGGATCCCTTGGGATCTACATAGAACGTATTGATCCCGGCGCCGCAGATATAGAGCGATCCGCTGCCGTGGCCGTTCGGGAATCGTCCGAGAAGTTCGCGCCATTCGCCGGCACGGCCCGGGTCGGAAAATTCCTGGGCGATGGCCAGCTCCGGCGGGACTCTCAGTTCGAGCGGCGATCGTTCCCCGGCCAGCGTCGGAAAGATCGCGGCATCGGCCCTGAACTTCGTGCCGTAGCTTTGGGCCAAGCGCCTGATCCCGGGCATCTCCTCGGCGTTCAGGGTCATCAGCACGCTCTTGAGCCCCACTTTCAATCCCAGGGCCAGCAAGGACTCGATCCCGTGCCGCGCCCTGGCAAAGGAGCCGGGGCCGTTGGTGATGCGATCATGAACGGCAGCGGTCGCCCCGTACAGGCTGATCTCGACCAGGTGCGGCGGCAGCTCCCTGAAAAGCTCAAGGATCCGCTGGTCCAGCAGGGTGCCGTTGGTGAACACCGTGAGCATCATGCCGCTTTTCTTGGCGAAGGTGTAAATCTCTGGAAAATCATCGCGCAGCAGGGGTTCGCCGCCTGTCAACAGAAGGTGAAGGCATCCCGCATCCTTCGCTTCAGCGATGATCCGCCGCCACTGCTCCGTTGTCAGTTCATCACCGGGGGGCGGCGGGGAAGTCTCGCGGGCGTAGCAATGAACGCAGCGCAGGTTGCAGCGATTCGTCAACGCCAGGCTGCCGAGCAAGGGGATCTGTTGCTGGAAGACCTTCTGGGAGAACTGCTTCCAGAATTCGCCGTCGCTCGGCCCGACCTGTTGCCCGCAGGGGATGCTCATGCCCGTTCCTCGGCCAGGTTGTTCTGCAGCAGCCGCTGGATGAAATCGGCGGCGTCGGCGCCGGCCTGCCCGGCCGCGACGTCGAACTCCTCGACAATCTCGACGACGATCTCCTCCTGAGTCAGCTCACCATCGAGGCGCTGCCAGATGAAATCGGCCAGCGGGTTTAAAACGAAAACATTGTCCATGTCCACCGGCGTGCCGCACAGCGGGATCAGGAAGAACTCGCCGGCGATCTCCCGCCGGACCACCTGCTCTCGCCTGCGGAATTTTCCGGTCCCTCCGACGGGGACGGCGTCGCAGCGCGGCGGGACGGTCTTCAGGGCCCGGTTCATTTGATCGCCAGCGCCGGATCGCCGAGCCAATTGTAGACGTTCAGGAAGGAGGCCTTGCCGCCGGCCTGCAGGTAGCGCTGCATGGCCGCCACCAGCGCCGCGCCGGCGCTCTGTTCCTTGCCGCGGAATACGGCCTTGTAGAATTCCACCGCCAGGCGCATGGAATCGGCGTGCAGCGCCGCTCCCGATGGGAACAGGCCGCCGGCCATGCCGCCGTTCCGGCTCAGCAGCAATGCCTCTCCAAGGCTGAGGACCGCCGGGTTTTCAAAACGCCCGGCCACGCAGGTGAACATCATGACCAGCGGCAGCATGCCGCCGTTCTGCAGAGCCCCGGCATTGGAGACATTAAAGATGTTCTCAGTGGCCAGCTGGTTGAGGCCGGCGTGCCCGCAGTAGTTGACCAGCCCGACGCCGGCGTTCCAGGAAGCGTTGATCCTGGCCCGTGTTTTCTGGGCCGAGCCGGCCAGGTTGATCTTCTCCACCTGGAAGCCCGTGGCCAGGCCGGCCAGCTCATTGCTCCCGCCTGCGAAGTCGCCGCCATCGTCGGCGTTGTCGGCGATGAAGATCGCCTTTTCCGTCCAGGCACCCTGGCCGCTCTCGTAGGCCTTGATCTTGTCGATCATGGTCCGCAGCTCGGCGTTGGTCACCGCCGGCAGGCGGCCGACGGCGATCTCGGGCAGGCCGTTCCTGCCGGTCACGTCGCCGAATATCTTGTCGGCAGCGCACAGGCCGTCCGGGGTCTTGGCCAGGATGACCGGGACCAGGTTGTCGCCATGGCCCGTGTAGTCATTGTAGTCATAGGTCCCCTTGCCGGCCAGGACCGCGAATTTCACCTTGCCGGTGCCCGAGCCGGCTGAGGCGTAGGCCAGGAAATCGCGGACGGCATAGGGGCTCGGCACGCCGAAATTGAAGGCGTCATAGATGTCTTCCAGGGTGACGACCAGCGACTTGAGTCCCTTGCCCTGCCGGTAGTCGGCCAATTCCTTTGCCGTCTTCTCGAACTCCTCGGGAGCGATGACGATATACTCGGCCGAGTGGCTCGCGCCCTTCAGCTGCGCCGGGCGGTCGCCGACCACGGAGAGCGGGCGCAGCGAGGCATTCAAGCCGCTGACCAGGTACGTGCTGTTCGCGGAACGGGGGACGAAGGTGACGCGGCCGCTGACATCCGGGGCGATGCCGGTCAGCTGCTGGGGCTTCCCGGGCATGCTGACATCCAACCCCACCACCTGCAGCTCCATGAAGCCGCCGACCGTAACGACGGGATTGCCGGCACCCCGGCAGATCAGGTTGTCGCCGACAGCCTGGTAACGCCTCTGGTAGCTGAGGTCAAAGGATTCCACATAAAAAATGCTGTACGGGGCGCCCATGTCCAATGCTCCGGAGACCGAAATGGTATTGGCTCCCTCTAGAAGCAGGGACGGATCGAATGCGCTCTCGAATGTGTGGGCACCGGTTCCATCCCACGCCGCCTCGCCGACCTGCCTGCCGTTGAGCAGGACGATCGCATGGTGGTCTTTTTTGGCGGCGGTGTTGGTTGCACCCTGCAAGGTCACTTTCAGGGTCGCCCTGCCCGAGGCGCCAACCCCGTGCAATTCGACCGGGAACTGCTTGGGGGAGCCTCCGGCAACCACGTGATCCCAGAACCAGATATCGCCGAGGGGATCCATGGAGGAAAGCAGCAGGGGGTAATGGTTGCTCTCAAAATGCAGTGTTTCGGGAAATGTCTGGTTCCCATCCGCGGGCCCGGCATTGCCGCTGCCCACCGATTGCATGGCCAGGCCGCGGCCCCGCTCCAGGTAGTAAACATTTTTTTCGGAGTAGACGGTCTCCAGGCCTTCGTTGTAGAAGAACAAGCCGGCGCCGTTGGCGTCGGCCAGCCAGGCTGTTTCCTTACCCATGCCGGTCAGGCTCAGGTTGTAGCCACTGATGAGCGCCGAGACTTCAGCCTGGGCCATGCCCAGGCTTTTGGCGATCTGAGCGGATGAGACATAAAATAGCCCGCGTCCCTTGATCGTAACGCGTACCCGCTCCTTGCCCGGAGAGGCGGCCAGCAAGGCCCCCAGTCGCTGTTCCTGGCGCCGCGCGTTCAAGCGCTCCTGCTCGTACAACGACCGTTCGTGGGCATAGCGCCGGTAGCCGTAGATGTCGCTCTCTTCCTCCCTGCCTAACCGCGCACCCGGGTCAGAGGATTCTTGTTGAGCCGCACCGCCAAAGATGATGGTGAACGGGCCATAGGTCATGGAGCGGCCCTGGGCATCTATTTCCTCCAGCTGGTAAACTACAGGTTCGCCGGAGAACGCCCCGGCATCGGCGAAGCGATAGACGCCGCCTTGAGGGGAATTGGGAAGCGCCGGCAGCAGGCTGGGGTTGACCAGCTCGTACTCCTTGGTATCGCGGTCCTGGCGCCAGAGGTTGAAGCCGACCGCGCCGGCCTCGCCCGCGGTGTGCCACTCCACCGTGGGCTGGCTCTCTTCCGCGCAGGCATCGAAGCAGGTGATGGCCACCCAGGTGGGGATGGGATCGCCATCCTCGGTCACGGCCAGGCCGCATAGCGGTCCGTACAAATATTGAGCTCTTGCTGCAGTGACATTGGTCTCATCCCGATAGGTCGTTCTTGTCCCATTCGCTCCGGTTCCCGTCAACAGGAGACGCTGCCCGGCTGAACTCGGGGTCACATTCACCTCGTAGCGGAGGGTTATGTTGGTGTTGGCGGTAACGATCCCAGGATTCCAGATGACATCGCCCGTGCCGCCGACCCCCGGCTGGGAGACGATCGATCCCTGCGAGATCGTCGCGTTGCCGGCGTAGACCACGCCGCTGCCCGGCACATTGGCGATAACCCGGCGTGAAGTCGCGTTGATCCGGACCGAATGAGCGGTCGGATTGGAGAAAATAACTTCAATCTGCGCCCGGGTGGTGCTGCCATTGGCCGGAGGGTTGGGGCCTGAGACAAAGCTCACCTTCTGCATCAGAAAAGGCTTGGCCGGCTTGCCGCCGCCATCGGTGGGCAGGTAAACGCGGAATGAATTGGCTTGCGGTTGGGCAGTGGGCGGGGGGTTGGCCGCATTGTAGTTTCCCGCGTAGAAAACGCCGAAATTGGCGGTGGAGCCGGTCAAGGTCGTGTAGCGCCCGGTGGCCGTCCATAAACCGGTGTTGATGTTGGCCAGGTCGGTTTCGAAATTGGAAATCGGCCTGTTCAGCCAGACATCGTTCGCGGCGCCGGCATAGCTGCCAGTGACCGAGCCGGTGCGGCTGGCATAGGAAAGCTGGATATAAGTACCGATTCCGTCATCGTCGCCGTCAAAATCGTTCCAGTCCACGGTGCAGCCCGAAGTGACATAGGGGTAAAAAGTGGAAGTTATGGTCGTGGGATTAAGGCCGATCACTCCAAGCGGAATAAAAGAGTCGGCATATACATTGAGCTCGGTGCCGCCTGCTCCCGCTGTGCCGTCGTGGGCGCGGATGCCGTATCCGTTGACGTCGTCGCCGGCAGTAACAGCGGAATTCATTCGCACCCGAAGTTCCCAATGGCCGGCAGCCGGGGCGGCGACGGTATAGATTTGGGTCCAGGCGCTGTCCGCAGCAGCCTGGGTATTGTTGTAAGTCACATTGGCGACATTGCCGCCAGCGGGGTTATTAAGATAGTAATTGCAGGATGTGTTGTACCCGCCTCCAATCTGCCAATCAGTATAGTTGGCTACGGCGCCGATGTCGGCATCGTAGATATCCAAGGTCAAACGAGCCGTTCCGGGAGGAACTTCGATAAAATAGCGGTAATACGCGTCCAGGCCTGAGCCCTGATTGGAACTTATGTAATCGCCGGACGCGGTCTGGGCGCCGGAACCGATTTGCCGGAGCAGCGTGCTTGTCGACGCGGCGAAGGCAATATGGGTGATAGAAAACACAATGATCGGGACCAGGAAAATCAAAAAAATAAAGTGGTAACGCTTAATTTTCATTTTTCTCATCTTTTTCCTCTACATATAGTGTCTACAGGTGGTATTATAAATATAACTGCAGTAGTTGTCAATAAAAAAAAGAGTGGCGCAGCTATTTTTACGATACTCATTGAAAGCGCCGTATCCAAATGCTGTTTTTCGCAGTATTCAAGCTCATCGGCATCTCTTTTAAACGTTTCATGGCATCTCCTTGATCTTTTTTGCATCCTCTCATAATTTGTCTCATGAAATGAGTTGCAACTATCGTGCCAAGAATGGAAAGAGTGAATAATGCTTTAATGATAATGTTTCCCGGGCCCCCCCCGCTCCGGGTGTCGCCCGAGGGGTGCGACAAATAGCGCAAGCCTGGCAAACAATTCCCGCGAAACCCTTATGGCAAATGGCTTCTGCCAAAAAAGGAACTTTTGTCCACAGGCGACAAATGTCCGGGAGTTGCAAACTTCGGCCGCGCTTGTTATAAATCACCCATGGCCAAGAAGCTTGCCTATGAGCGCTACCTGTGGTTTCACGGCCGTCTGCAGGCGAAAAAATACCCGAAGATCGTCGATCTTGCCGATAAATTCGAGATCTCTCGTCGCCAGGCGGCCCGCGAGATCGAGTTCATGCGCCTGTTCCTGGAGGCGCCCATCGAATATTCCAGCGAACACGGCGGCTACTATTATTCCCGGGAGAACTTCCAGTTCCCCGGCCTTTGGGTTTCGGAGGAGGAGATCGTCTCGCTGGTCGTGGCCCGGCGCCTGGCCGCCACCCTCCCCGACCGCGGCCTGAAAAAGAAATTCGACCTGTTCCTGCGCAAGGTCAGCAACGACATGGACCTCGACCTGCTGCGCCTGGAAGAGAAGGTTTCGCTGAAGAATGTCCGCTATACCCGGGTCGAGCCCGCGGTTTTTTCCGCCGTGCTGCTGGCCCTGGTACGCGAGCGGCAGTTGGCCATCACCTACGCCCCGGGCTACGCCGCGACGGTAACGCAGCGGACGGTCCCCCAAGGGGACGCCGGCCTGACGGCACGGACAGTCGACCCCCTGCACCTGCTGGTCTACATGGGCAACTGGCACCTCATCGCCTGGTGCCACGAGCGCCGGGCGGTGCGCGACTTCCTGTTGTCGCGCGTGCGGGCGGCGACCCTGCTCAGCACTGCGGCCGCCAGCCCGGTGAAGCCCGAAGAGATCAAGGCGCAGATCGAGGAGCGTTACGGCATATTCTTCTCCGGACCGCCCACC
>JBGSPO010000117.1:0-15371 GCA_041738575.1 Candidatus Aminicenantia bacterium | reverse complement strand
GGAGCCGCCCCGGCCAAGGGAGTCGCTCCGGCCAAGGGCAAGGAAAAGTAGGAGGGTTACATTTTTGTATTCATCGGCTTGGGCAACCCCGACGCGAAATACGAGAAGACGCCGCATAACGCGGGCTTTCTCTGCATCGACGAGCTTTGCCGCCGCCACGGCGTCGAGTTGGCCGGCCTGGGAGGCGTGCTGCAGTTCAGGAAGACACGCATCGGCGGCCGGGATGTCGTCCTGGCCAAGCCCATGACCTACATGAACGAATCCGGAGTGGCCGTGCACAAGCTGAGCCGCATGTTCCCCTGCGCGCCTCAGGAGATGCTGGTGATCTACGACGATATCGACCTGCCGCTGGGCAGCGTCCGCCTGCGCGAGCGGGGGAGCGCCGGAACCCACAAGGGGATGCGCTCGGTCATCCAGCACCTGGGCAGCCAGGAATTCCCGCGCCTGCGCATCGGCATCCAAACCGCGGTCAAGCCCACCGATATCGTCCGCTACGTGCTGACCCCGCTGCGCGCCAAGCCCTTCGCCCAGCTCCAGGAAGGGGTGGTGCGGGCGGCCGATGCCGCGCAGGCCGTTCTGGAAAGCGATATTCATAGTACCATGAATATATTCAACAGGAGAAAAAACTCCTTGCTTCTTCACGAAGAAGAGGCTAAATCATCCACAAGGAGGAAAAATGACTAGCAGGTACGAAATTGGCTTCATCGTCACCCCCGAGGTGAACGAGGAAGAAGTCAAGAAGATCATCGAAACGATCACGTCCATCATCACCAAGTCCAAGGGCGTGATCGAGAACCTCGACGAATGGGGCAGGAAAAAGCTGGCCTTCCCCATCCAGAAGAACCTCGAGGGCTATTACGTGTTCGTGCAGACCGAGGTCGACGGCGCGGTCATCGCCACCCTGGAGCGCCGCCTGAAACAGATGGAAAAAGTGCTGCGCTTCATCACCCTGCGCCTCGACGACAAGCTGAAGAAGTCGAACAAGCTCACCAAGCGCTGGGCGAAGATCGACAAGCTCCGCCGCAAGAGCATGGCCAGCAGCAACGAGGAAAAGGAAAGCGAAGATTTCACGGAAAGCGAGGAGGAAAGCGATGCAACCGAGAAGTAACAGCGGCGACAACAAGCCCCCCAAAAAATATTATTCGGCCCGCAAGAAGTTTTGCGCCTTCTGCAAGGACAAGGTCACTCTGATCGACTACAAGAACCACAAGTTCCTGGAGAACTTCATCTCCGAGACCGGGCGCATCTTCCCCGCCCGCGTCAGCGGCACCTGCGCCTACCACCAGAAGCAGCTCTCCAAGGCCATCAAGCGCGCCCGGCAGATGGCGCTGATCCGCTTCACCGAAGAGAAGAAGAGGACATCATGAAAGTCATACTGACCGCCGATGTCGAGAAGGTCGGCAGCCTGGGCGACGTCATCGAGGTGAAGAAAGGCTTCGCCCGCAATTTCCTCATGCCCCGGAAGCTGGCGGTGGAGGTCAGCGAGCACAACCTCGCCCTCATGGCCGGCCGCAAGAAGAAGCACCAGAAGAAGCTGGAAATGGAAAAGCTTTCCGCCATCGAGCAGAAACAGAAATTCGAGGGCGTGGCCATCACCATCCGCAAGAAGTCCGGCGAGAACGACGTGCTCTTCGGCTCGGTGACGACGGCCGAGATCGAGAAGGAACTCGCCGCCAAGGGTCTCAGCGTGGAAAAGAAAAAGATCCACCTGGAAGAGCCCATCAAGCGCCTGGGCGAATTCACCGCCAAGATCAAGCTGTTCAAGGACGTAGAGGCCGCCATCCGCATCGTCGTCCAGAAGGAAGAAGAGGAAACGCAAGCCTGAGCGGCCCATGGCGCCGGAAATCAACCAGGCCCTGCCGCATGACGAGATCGCCGAGAAGGCGCTGCTGGGGGCGATGCTGGTCGACAATCGCTACGTCAACCAGGTCTTCGCGGAGATCGCCAGCGAGGATTTTTACCGCGACAGCCATATCCTGATCGCCCAGGCCGTGCTGCAGCTGTCCAACGCCGGCACGGCCGTGGACATCATCACCGTCTCCAGCCTGCTCGAGAAGCGGAAGAAGCTGCAGTTCGTCGGCGGTCATGCCTTCGTCACCTCGCTGGTCGACGACATCCCCGAGAACCTGGACATCAAGGAATACATCCAGATCGTCAAGGACCGCGCCACGCTGCGCAAGATCATCCTGGCCTCGCGGGGCATCATCCAGAAGGGCGTGGACCCCGGCGCCGACACCACCAGCCTGCTCAACGAGATGCAGGAAGAGATCATCAAGATCGCGGAGAACCGCGAGAAAAAGGGCTTCAAGTCCACCGCCGAGATGGTCCCTGAGGCCATGGAGCTGATCGAGCGCATCCAGGGCGGCGGGGAGAGCCAGGGGTTGAAGACCGGGCTCTACGAGCTCGACGACATCACGTCAGGCTTCCAGAACGGCGACCTCATCGTGTTCGCCGCCCGCCCCTCCATGGGCAAGACCGCCCTGGCCCTGAACATCGCCGTGCACATGGCCGTCAAGGAGGAGAAGTCGGTGGCCTTCTTCTCGATCGAGATGTCGCGCCTGCAGGTGCTGATGCGCATGATGGCCATCCAGGCCAAGGTCAGCATGGCCTCGATCCGCACCGGCAAGCCCCACCTGACCCACAAGGAATGGAGCGACCTGGAGCTGGCCGCCTCCGAGCTGCAGAAGGCGCGCCTGTACGTCGACGACTCGGCCTCGCTGTCCATCGTGGAAATGAAGGCGCGCGCCCGCAAGCTGAAGGCCGAGAAGAAACTGGATATCGTCTTCGTCGACTACCTGCAGCTGATGAAGGTGACCGGCGAGCACCTGCGCCGCAGCGACACGCGCGCCCAGGAAGTGGCGGTCATCACCGCCTCGCTCAAGGAGCTGGCCAAGGAGCTCGAGATCCCGGTGGTGGCCATGGCCCAGCTCAACCGCGCCCCCGAGACCCGCGGCGGCAAGCGGGAGAAGGGCCCCAAGTACCAGTTGTCCGACCTCAAGGAGAGCGGTTCCATCGAGCAGGACGCCGACGTGGTCATCTTCATTCATCGCGACGACCAGTTCGACAAGGACTCCGAGCGCAAGGGCGAAGCCGACCTGATCGTGGCCAAGCAGCGCAACGGCCCCACCGGCCGGATCGTCCTGGCCTTCCTCGACAAGTATACCAAGTTCGCCAACATGGAATTCCGCGAGAGAGAATAGTGCCGGCGAACAGGCTCAAGAAACCTCTGCATGATTTTGTCGGGACCTGCGGCGAGATCGTGATCTTGACGGGCAAGGCCTTCGTTCTGATCTTTAAAAGGCCGTGGAACCTGGCGCTGATCGAGAACCACCTCTACCTGGACGGGATCAAGTCCATACCGGTCATTTTTCTGATGTCGGTGTTCACGGGCGGTGTCCTGGCCCTGCAGAGCTACTACGGCCTGCAGCGCTTCGGCGCCGAAGTATTCACCGGTTCCCTGGTCGGGGTCAGCCTGACCAAGGAATTGATCCCGGTGCTGACCGGATTGATGCTGGCTGGCAGGGTCAGCGCCTCCTACAGCGCCGAGATCGGCACCATGGTGGTCACGGAGCAGGTGGACGCCCTGTTCACCTTCGGTGTCAACCCGGTCAAATACCTGGTCAGCCCGCGCCTGGTCGCCCTGGTCATCATGACCCCCATGCTCACCCTGTTCGGTGATTTTGTCAGCATCATGGGCGGGAGGCTGGTGGCCACGCTGGTGGTCCATCAGAATCCCTATCTGTTCGATTCCCAGGTCTTTGTTTCCCTGGAGATCTGGGACGTGGTATCGGGGTTGATCAAGGCCGTTTTTTTCGGCTTGACCATCGCCATCATCGGCAGTTATTTCGGCCTGAAAACCGAAGGCGGAGCCAAGGGGGTCGGCCGGGCCACCACCACCGCCGTGGTCGTCTCCTCGGTGATCATCCTGGTTTCCGATTTCTTCTGGACCAAGATCCTACCCTTCAGCATGCGATGATCGAGATCCGGGAACTGCACAAATCGTTCGCCGACAAGAAGGTGCTGCAGGGGGTGGACCTCGCTATCGAGACCGGGGAGACGACAACCATTATCGGCGGCAGCGGCAGCGGCAAGAGCGTCCTGTTCAAGCATATCATCGGCCTGATGAAGCCCGATTCCGGTTCCATCCTGGTGGACGGCGAGGATATCACCCGGATGGGGGAAGGCGACCTGTACGGCATGGTGGAGAAGTTCGGCCTGGTTTTTCAGAGCGGGGCCCTGTTCGACTCCATGACGGTCGGCCAAAACGTGGCCTTCGGCATGAAAAATCGAAAAGGCATGACGTCGGCGGCCATCGCCACTGCCATCGAGCACAGCCTGGGTCAGGTCGGTCTTGCGGATATCGCCCATATGCTGCCGGCGGAACTCAGCGGCGGCATGAAAAAAAGAGTGGCCATTGCCCGGGTCATCGCCAGGAAACCCCAAATCATCATGTTCGATGAGCCGACCACCGGGCTGGACCCGATCATGGCCGACATCATCAATGATCTGATCATCAAGGTCACGGATGACATGGAGATCACGTCCATCGTCATCACCCATGACATGGTCAGCGCCTACAAGATCTCCGACAAGATCGCCGTCCTCTACGAGGGGCGGATCATTGAAACCGGCAGCGCCGACGGGATCCGGCAGACCCAAAACGCGGTGGTCAGGCAATTCATCGAGGGCCGGGCCGAAGGCCCGATCAAGATAAGGTAAAACCATGAAGAAAGAGATCAAGCTGGGATTTTTCCTGATAATCGTGTTCGTCGTTTTCGCCTATTTCGTCATCAAGACGGAATCCTGCAGCGAAATATTCTCCAAGGGCAAGCGTTACCCGCTCATCGCCAGGTTCACCACGTCGGCCGGCATGTACACCTCGGCCCCGGTCCGCCTGGCCGGGGTCAAGATCGGCATCGTCGACAAGATATACCTGGAACACCGCAAAGCGGTGGTGCAGATGATGATCGACAACAAATACAAATTGCTGGAGGACGCCCGGGTGGTCATCTCCACCATCGGCTTCATCGGGGAAAAGTACGTGGAGATCGTTTACAAGGATGAATTCAAGACCGAGAATCCCAAATACCTCCTTCCCGGCGAGGAGATCCAGGTCATCGAGCCTTTCAACCTGGAAAGCATCACGGCCAAATTCGACAAAATTTACGAAAACACGCTGGAGATCACCAAGTCCATCTCCGAAATCATATCCGACAAATATTCCAAGGAGTCCCTGCGGGCCTCCTTCATCAACCTGAAATCCATCACCGAAAAGCTGGCTTCCCTTCTCGATGAAAACGGCAAGGTCAGCCGGGGCCTGGATCATCTGGACCATCTGGTCCTGGAAATGGATCAGGTCTTCGCTGACGATAAAAAAGGCCTGCTCGGGGACCTGAAAAGCACCAGCGAAAAAATTGACCGGGTTGCCGCCGATCTGACCAAGATCAGCGACGACCTGCGCCAGGGCAAGGGCACGGCCGGGAAGCTGCTGCAGGATGAGGAGCTGTATAAAAAGATCGACGATTCGGTCAGTTCCGTCCAGGCGATGATCAAGGACCTTGAAAAAAAGAAAAAATCGCTGGATGCCATCAGCTTCAACTATGCCATTCATTTTGACTACTTTACCCGGCTGAAAAAAGCCCGCTCGGCTCTTGGGTTGGATATCACCACGAAAAATTTTCTGATCATGACCGGGGTGAACGAGGATCCCGTCAACGGCGACCCGCGCTTCACCGCTCTGGGCGGAAAAAAGATCGCCATGTTCGCCGTCAGCGCCGGGCTGATCGAATCCGACCTCGGCGCCGCCCTGCGCCTGGGCTTGCTCAACAGCAGGCTGAACCTGGATGTCTATGCCTACCGCTTCACCCGCGAAAGGAACCCGCTGCTGAAAACCATGCTGCGCTTCTCGCTGTCTAAAAACATCAATATCCAGGCCGGCTATTACGACCTGCTGCAGCCGCAGAACCGCGAGTTCATGGTGGGGATCAGCTTTGGCAACTAAAAAGTCGAAGGAGCCTTCCCACTTCGAGTGCATCGAGTGCGGCTACCAGGGCGCGAAGTATTTCGGACGCTGCCCGCAATGTCAGGGCTGGAACACCATGGTCGAGGCCGAGGCCGGCGAAGAGGCAACGGCCGACGAGGCCGCGCCCGGCGCCGGCAGGCCCCAGAAGCTCAGCGAGATCGACCCGGGCGAGACCCCGCGCCTGCTGACGGGCATGGACGAATTCGACCGCGTCCTGGGCGGCGGCATCGTCAGCCACTCGGTCATCCTCATCGGCGGCGAACCCGGGGTGGGGAAGTCGACACTGCTCCTGGAAGTGGCGGCCGTGCTGGCGCAGAAGGACAAAAAAGTGCTGTACTACTCCGGCGAGGAGTCGGCGCTGCAGATCAAGCTGCGCGCCGACCGCCTGGGCCTGCGCTCGGACAGCGTCTTTCTTTACACCCGCGGGACGCTCGAGGACCTGAAGAGCCACGCGCGCGAGATCCAGCCCGATTTCCTGATCATCGATTCCATCCAGACCCTGACCTCGAGGAAGACCGCGCACATGAGCGGGTCTGTCGCCTCGCTGCGCTACGTGACGGCGGAGGTCATCGAACTGGCCAAGAGGAGCGGCATCACCGTGTTCCTGATCGGACACATCACCAAGGAGGGCCAACTCGCCGGACCCAAGACCCTCGAGCACATGGTCGACGCCGTCCTCTACTTCCAGGGGGAGACGCAGACCGACATCCGTTTGCTGCGCGCCGAAAAGAACCGCTTCGGCCCCCTGAACGAGGTCGGCATCTTCCAGATGTCGGAAAAGGGACTTATTTCGGTCAACGACCCGACGCAGGTGCTGATCCAGAACCGGCGCTCGCAGGCTCCCGGCACCGCCGTCTTTCCGGCCATGAACGGCATGCGTCCCCTGCTCACCGAGATCCAGGCCCTGGTCAGCGAAAGCCCCTTTGCCGGCAACCCGCGGCGCATCGCCATCGGTTTCGACAACTACCGCCTCTCCATGCTGATATCGATCATCGAAAAAAAGCTGAAGTTGCCCTTTTATAAATCCGACGTCTTCCTGAACATCACCGGGGGCATGGTCATTCGCGAGCCGGCCGCCGACCTGGCCGTTTGCCAGGCGCTGGTGTCCAGCTACAAGAACATCGTTCCCCGGCCCGATTCGGTCCTGCTGGGAGAAGTGGGCCTCACCGGCGAGATCCGGCCGATCAGCTTCCTGGAGACAAGGCTGAAAGAGGCTATAAGACAATGTTTTTTGACGATATGCCTGCCGGCGGCGCAGGGAGTGCTTCCTAATTATCATGATATATCGGCAATTCCCATCGGAAACATCCATGATCTGCTTGATTACCTCAAAAAGTAACGCTGCGCCCGATCGCTGCAATTGAAATTACGGAAAAAATAGAGTACAATCTGTTCACGGGTGTCATTTGCATCAAAAAAGGAGTACCCATGGTCTTATACGTTTATAAACTCATTTTCATAGCGATTTTCGCCATGATCGGCTATACCTATCCGCCTTTCCAGGGCACGTCCAGGGAGATGGGCGCCGCGTTCGGGGCTGCCTTCGCCCTGGCCCTGGCCCTGCTGGTCTACAAGATCCGCAAGAGCGAGCTGAAGCACATCTGGAGCGCCTCCCTCGGTCTGCTCGGCGGCATCCTCATCGGCTGGATCACATTCCAGCTGTTCAACCTGATCGCCATGTCCTTCTCGGCCTATGTTTTCTTCAAGGCCCTTTTCCTCTTCGGCATTCCGGCCACCGGGCTGTTCATCGGCGTCAGCAAGCCCAACATGTTCTCGCCGCTGAACATCAAGGAGTTCTTCCGCGGCAGCAGCGCCTTCACCCAGTCCTACCTGCTGGACACGTCGGCCATCATCGACGGCCGCATCGTGGCCATAGCCAACTCCGGCTTTGTCGAGGGCGAGCTGATCATCACCCAGTTTGTCCTGGCCGAGCTGCAGTTCATCGCCGACTCGCAGGACGCCACCAAGAAGGTGCGCGGCAAGAGGGGACTGGACGTCATCGAGCAGCTGCAGCAGAACAAGGAAATCTCGGTCACCATACTGAACAAGAATGTGCCCGGGGTCAAGGAGGTCGACCAGAAGCTGGTCCTGCTGGCCCAAGAGCACAAGTTCAAGGTCATCACCAACGACGTCAACCTGGCCAAGATCGCCAAGCTGCAGGATGTCAAGGTGCTCAACGTCAATGAGCTGGCCTTCGCCTTGAAGCCGATCGTCTATCCCGGAGAAAAGCTGCTGGTGCGCATCTCCAAGGAGGGCAAGGAGAAGAAGCAGGGTCTGGCCTACCTGGAGGACGGCACCATGGTCGTGGTCGATGACGCCAAGGGCGATATCGGCCGCGACGTGGAGATCGAGGTGACCTCGGTGCTGCAGTCGACTTCGGGCAAGATCATCTTCGGCAGGAAGACTTCGTGATCAGGATCCGCTCCGGCATCGGCTACGACATCCACCGCCTGGTCCCGGGCGACGGGCTCCTGCTGGGTGGCGTGAAGGTGTCCAGCGCCTTTCGTGCCGAGGCCCATTCCGACGGCGATGTCCTGGTGCATGCGCTGATCGACGCCCTGCTGGGCGCCATGGGCGGACCGGACATCGGCGAGCTTTTCCCGGACAGCGACCCCGCCACCAAGGGCATCTCCGGCGCCGAGCTGCTCGGTCGCGTCAAATCCATGCTGGATAAGGCAGAATTCGAGATCATGAACATCGACAGCGTGATCGTCATCGAAGCCCCGAAGATCTCGCCTTTCAAAGACGAGATCAGGGCCAATATCGCCCGCATATTGGGAATTCCCCGTGCCGATTTCAACCTGAAAGGCAAGAGCAAGGAAAAAGTGGACGCCGTGGGCAGGGGAGAGGCCGTGGAGTGCTTCAGTATCGCCATGGTGCGCTATAGCGGCGCCGGAACCAAGGCGGAAAAATGAACGCCATCCCGGTCGTGACCATCATCGGGGTGCCCAACACCGGCAAATCGACCCTGTTCAACCGCATCCTGGGCAAGAGAAAGGCGCTGGTCCATAACCTGCCGGGGATGACCCGGGACATTTTCCGCCAGAAGGTACGGCTGCAGCGCGGCTGGGTGGACCTGCAGGACAGCGGCGGTTTCTTTCCTGACAAGGAGATCATCTCCGCCGAGATCAACAGGAAGATTTTCCGGGCGGCCGAAAACTCCGAGCTGATCATTTTTTTATTCGACGGCAAGCGCGAGCTCCTGGGCTATGAGAAAGATCTCTACCTCGAGATCAAGAAGCTGCACAAAAAGATCATTCCGGTGCTCAACAAGGCCGATCGGATGGACGGCTACCTGCCGCCCAATTCCTATTATGAATTGAATGCCGACTTCATCCCCATCTCCGCGGAGCACAACCTTGGGGTGGAGAACCTGCTCGAAGAGATAGATCGTTGCCTGGAAAACACTCCCAAGGCCACTTTCGAGACCGAAACCGCCACCCGCATCAGCATCATCGGCAAGCCCAATGTCGGCAAATCATCGCTGATCAACAAGATCGTCAACGATGACCTGGTCATCGTCAGCCCCCTGCCGGGCACCACCCGGGATTCGGTCGACATGGAGGTGCGGCGCAACCGCCAGGCCTTCATCCTGGTCGACAACGCCGGCATCCGCAAGATGCAGAAGATCAAGGAGAACACCGAAAGCGCCGCCGTGATCCGGGCGGAAAACGAATTGCGGCAATCCGACATCATCATCTTCGTCATCGATATCTCCAAGCGCGTCGACCAGAACGACCTGCTGATCGCCCAGAAGGTGGCCAAGGCCGCCAAGCCGGTGATCATCGCCGGCAACAAGGCCGATCTCCTCGCTCCTGGAACGGCCAGCAACAAGTTTTTCGCCCAGGCGCGAAACAGGTTCCACGACCTCTATTTCGCCCCCTTCATCCCGGTTTCCGCCCTCAGCGGCAAGAACGTGTTCCAGATGCTGGATCTGGCCGAGGGCATCACGGCCAAGCTGGACAAGAAGATCCAACTGTCGCATTTCAACGAGCTGGTCAAGCGGCTCCTGCGCGAAAAAAAGCTGACCACCTCCGACCATCGCATCTTCAGCCCCAAATATATCTCCATCGAATCGCAGCGCCCGTTCTTCGTCAAATTCCACTGCAAAACCAATTTGAAACTCAGCGCCTCCGATGAAATGTTCCTGAAAAAGCGCATGAACCAGGAGCTGCAATTCGAAGGCATTCCCATTTACTTCAAGATCTCCGCATCCCGTTAGGACCTATACCACTAATTTATTTCTAAGGGCTCAGAGAAGAGAAGGGAAGAGAGAGGGAAGAATGAGGGAAGAGAGAGTTAGAAAACAAAGGCGTTGAACGATCTTTCTTACTTCTCTTCCCCTTGTCTTTCCCTTTCTCTTCCCTTTGTCTTCCCTTCCTACTATGTCGACATGTCGACATTCGACATTATTTTCCTTTTAAAGCTCTTGACAACAAATCGCCGGTATTCTATTATGGGATGCCAAAAGGAGAAACCGTGATCATCACAATTGCCAACCAGAAAGGGGGCGTGGGCAAGACCACAACATCGATCAATCTTGCGGCGGCGTTTGCACTGATGGGATATAAAACCCTGCTCATCGACATGGACCCCCAGGCCAACTCGACCGTGACTTTCGTTGACCGCAGCGAACAGAAGCATTCCGTTTTCGACCTGCTGGAAAACGCCGACCTGCCATTCGAAGACGTGGTGCTGCCGACAAGCATCATCAATCTTTCCCTGCTGCCGGCGTCGATCTCGCTGGCCAAGCTGGAATCAAAGCTGATAGGGGAGATCGACGGCCATTTCCGCCTCAAGGACAGGCTGGACACGTTCAAGTACAAGTTCGATTACATCATCATCGATACGCCGCCGACCCTGGGGCTGATCACCATCAATTCCTTCGTGGCGGCAAGCCACCTGATCATCCCCATCCAGTCATCCTATTTCGCCCTGGAAGGCACCGACGACCTGCTCGATACCTTTGAAAAAGTTCGCGCGCGCAGTAATCCAGAACTGAACCTGCTGGGGGTACTGATCACCATGTACGACAAGCGCATCGTCATTGCCAAGGACAGCGAGAACCATATCCGCAAGATGTTCGCCGACCGTGTTTTCAAGACCATTATTTCCAAGAACGTAAGACTTGAAGAGAGCCCGGCTTACAAGGAGTCGATCTTCACCTTTGCCCCGAATTCCCGGGGCGCGATCGAGTACCAGGAGCTGGCCAAGGAAATCGTGAAAAATGCCTAAAAAAGTTGGTTTGCCCGACTTCATCAAAATGAAGCATGACCACCACCTGGTGGACGAGATCTCACTGCGCAGCAGGACACCGGTCATCCGCAATATTCCGATCGAGAAGATCGTCACCAACCAGATGCAGCCGCGCCGCGACATGGGAGACCTGAGGGAATTAACCGACTCCATTAGGGAAAACGGTATCATCGAGCCGGTGATCGTCAAGCCCAGGGACGGAAATTTCGAGATCATCGCCGGCGAAAGGCGTTTTCGCGCCGCCAAGGACGCTGGCATGAGCGAGATCCAATGCATCGAGCATGACATCCCTGACAACGAGGCCCTGGAGATGTCGATCGTCGAGAATATCCAGCGCAAGGACCTCAATGTCTTCGAACAGGCCTATTCGATTCGTTCGCTGGCCGAGATATACGGATATACCCATGAAGAGATCGCCAAGAAGATCGGCAAGTCCCGGGTGACCGTCAGCGAATTGATCCGCGTGACCGACCTCCCGGACGAGATCAGGGAAAAATGCCTGCAGCTGGGCATCGACTCCAAGACCTTCCTGCTGGAGCTGACCAAGGTGGGAGACCTGGAGAAAATGAACGCGATCCTTTGCCAGTACGGTAAAAAGCCGTTCTCACGCGAAGAGATCAAGGAGCAGCGCAAAGCTCCAGCCGCGGCGCCCAAGTCGTTCAAGTTCAATTTCGTGTCGGACGACAAGAAGGTCAAGATCAATTTCCAGTTCAAGCAGGAGAAGGTCGACCGTGAGAGGGTGATCGCCGTTTTAGAGAAATTGATCAAGGATATCAAGGAAAACAAGTTAAAAAACCTCGCTGATTTATAAAAAATTCATATTGGTTTACATAATCTATCTTATCCGACACTGCAATTAACCCCTAACGTGGCCAACCTAAGTGTTAGTGATAGTGTTAGTGTTAGTAACCGCAAAGTGACGATCTTCGAGATTCCTTCGATTTATCTCCCCACCTGGGATGTGAGTTGGATATGAAATTAACGCAGATACTTGATTTCGACTTTCTTACTCTCGCACTTAGCTATAAGCTAATCAGCAGTTGTCGAAAATCTCAATGTTCAGTCTTGGCTGTTTCTACCACTACCACTATCACTATCACTTGTTTTCGCGTTTAAAGCCCCGCAGGGGCGCGATCCCTACTCGTAGTGCAGGGCGTTGACCGGGTTCATCTTCGCGGCCTGTGAGGCCGGATAAATGCCGAAAAACAGCCCCACCGAAGTGGATACGGCCAGGGCGGCGACCACCGACCCCAGGTTGATCGCCACCGGCAGGCCGCTCATGGCCTTGATCAGCAGGCTGAGCAGCGCTCCGGCAACGACCCCGACGATGCCCCCGGTCATGGTCAGGACGATCGCCTCGTAGAGGAACTGGTTGCGGATCTCGACGGGCCGGGCGCCGAGCGCCTTGCGCAGGCCGATCTCCCGCGTGCGCTCCTTGACCGAAACCAGCATGATGTTCATGACACCGATGCCGCCGACCACCAGGCCGATCGATGAAATGATGATCATGACCATGAAGGCCGCCCCGGTTAGCTGGTTGTAAAGGCCGGCAACCGTCTCCTGGGTGGAAACCGCGAAATTATTCTTGTCGTTGGCCTTGACCTTGCGGCGCACGCGCATCAGGTTGATGATCTCGTCCTTGGCCTTCTCGATATTGGCCGCCGGCTTCAGCTTGACGATCAGGGTCACCTCGTCCTCGCCGGGGTAGAATTTCCTGAAGGTATTGGTGGGGATGAACATGGAATTGTCGCGGCTCTGGCCCAAAAACTTGCCTTTTCGGTCCAAAGTGCCGATAACCATAAGTTTTCTGCCTTCTACCGTGAGCAGCTTGTTCAAGGGATTGACGTTGGGAAACAGGGCGTCCACGATCTCGGCGCCGATCACGCAGACCTCGCGCTTGTTGAGGTTCTCGGCCTCGGTGTAAAAACGGCCGGTTTCCACCGTGTATTCCTCGTAGATCTGCAAGTATTTATGGCTGGCGCCGATGACCTGGGGATTATCGATCTCATTGGCCAGGTACTTGGCCCGCACCGGGGGCAGGAAGCGGAAATAGGCCACCTGGGGCGTCACGGCGGCCACCGACGGGCAGGAGCGCTCCAGGGCGGCGGCGTCGTCAAAACCGATCTTCTTGCGCCGGCGCATCTCCTCGGGCATACGGCCGAAATGGATGCCCGGCTCGAAGCGGCTGACGATGAGAACGTTGGCGCCCATGGCCTCCAACTGCTGGGCGAAGCTGGCGTTGATGCCTTCGATCACCGCCACCATGGCCACGATGGTCAACACGCCGATGACGATGCCCAGGATGGTCAGGGTCGAACGCAGCTTGTTCATGCGGATCGAATCCAGGGCCATGATGAATATTTCCTTGACCAGTCCCCCCTTCATTGCCCACTCCCCTGGCGCCGGCGCAGCTCCCCCACCGGGTCACTCCGCGCGCAGGGCCACGACCGGGTCGAGCTTGGCCGCCCGATTGGCCGGAAAGATCCCGAAAAACAGCCCCACCGAGCTGGACAAGGCCAGGGCCAGCACCACCGACCAGGGCTCCAGGGCGGCAGGCAGCGAGGTCAGGGCCGAGATGACCTTGGCGAAGATGAAGCCCAGGGTGATGCCGATCAGGCCGCCCACGGCGGAGATGCTGGACGATTCGATCAGGAACTGGACGAGGATGTCGCGGCGGCGCGCCCCCACCGCCTTGCGCAGGCCGATCTCGCCGATGCGCTCGGTGACGGACACCAGCATGATGTTCATGATGACGATGCCGCCGATGAGCATGGAAATGGCGGCCACGGCAATCATGGCCATGTAGAGGGTGCCGGTCAGCTTGTTGTAGAAATCGAGGAAGGTCTGCGAATCCTCGATGGTGAAATCGTCGCCCTGGCCGAAGGCCAGCTTGCGCCGCCCGCGCATGATGGTGCGCACTTCCTCCTTGGCCGCCTCCAGGCTCTCCACGTCGCGGGCCAGCACGTTGATGACCAGGCTGCGACGGTTCACCGCGTAGTATTTCTGGAAGGTGGTGATGGGGATGGTCACGAACCCGTCCAGGCTCATGCCCAGGATCTTGCCCATGCCCTTGGCCACGCCGATGACGCGGTACTTGCGGCCGTTGGCCGCCAGCCACTTGCCCAGCGGGTTTTCATAAGGGAACAGCTCCTTGCGGACATCGTAGCCGATCACGCAGACCTGGCGGGCGTAGGCCTCGTCATCGGCATTGAGGAAACGCCCGGCCTCGGCCTCCATGGTGCGCCCGGTCAGGTAGTTGCCGGCGCTTTCGCCCTTGACACGGATATCGGCGAGCGACTTGGCTCCGTACTTGACCGTGCCGCTGCTGCCGTACTCGGCCTCGACCATGCGGTTGCTGCGGGTAACGGCCTTCAGGTACAGGTAGTCATCATATTCGATGCGCCGCCGCTTGAGCATTTCCTGGGCGTCCTTCAGGTTGGTGATGATGTCCGGGGTGCGGCTCACGGTGAAGGAATTGGTGCCGAACGCGAACAGCTGGTACTTGACATAGCGGTTCAGCCCCTGGATGATGGTCACCACGGTGATGACCGTGGTGACGCCGATGATGATGCCCAGCAGGGTCAGGAAGGAGCGCAGCTTGTTGGCGCGGAGCGAGTGCAGCGATATGGCGACCGATTCGGCGAAATTGATGTTGGCGTTCATCCGTGCTGGTTCTACGGAAACGGGAGGGCCAGGGTTTCCAAGGCCTCCGCCCCGGCCCTATTTCAGTTGCAGGAAGTTGAAGATGCGCCGCCCGGTCTGGCCGTCGCGGCGATAGGAGGGGAAACGCCCGCCGGAGCAGTAGGTGCACATCCCGCTGTCCCGGATGTTCCCGGCGGCGACCCCCAGCCCGGCCAGGGAGAGCCTCACGCCGGCCTTGAGGTCCATGGCATATTTGCCCTCGCGGGTTTTACTGAAAATATCTTTGCCATAGGGTTTCTTCGCAAATAATTCCGGCAGCTCCTCCCCCACTTCATAGCAGGAGCGCTCGATGGCCGGGCCCAAAAAAAAGGAGTACTCCGCCAGCCCGTCCCCCAGCCGCTCCACAAGCCTGGACTCGATACCCCGCAGCAGGCCGCGCCAGCCGATGTGG
>JBGSPO010000196.1:0-4379 GCA_041738575.1 Candidatus Aminicenantia bacterium | reverse complement strand
GGCTGCGCCCGTCCCCTTGGGGGGCGGGGCGGCTGCGCCCGTCCCCTCGGGGGGCTGGCCGGAGCGAAAACAAGCGTCTATTCCCTGGCGAACCTGCAGTCCCTGGCCGAACACTGCACCCAGCAGGAAGACGCCGCCAACAAGGTGGAGCGCCAGGTGAAAAAATGCGCGGCGGCCGAGCTGCTGGAAGACAAGCGTGGCAGCCTGTTCCCGGCGCTGGTCACGGGCAGCTCCGATAAGGGGACCTGGGTGCGCATCAAGAACCCGCCGGTGGAGGGCAAGCTGTTGCGCGGCGACGAGCGGCTCAAGGTCGGCGACCACCTGCGCGTGCGCCTGGTCGCCACCAACGTGGAGAGGGGCTTCATCGATTTCGACCGGGCCTGAGCCTTTCCGCGGCAGCCAAGGACGAGGGGCCTGGCTCGTTGCTTGCAGCGGAAGGCGCAAGGCGAACGAGCGAATTAAAGGCTATGCCCCGTTCCCGGGGTTGTCCGTAGATGCCGCGATCACGATGCGGGTCGCCGTGACCGCGGAAACCATGCCGACGTTGCCCTGGAAAAGCAGGGCCAGTGTCACCGCCTTCAGCGTTTGCCCGGAGCGATAAATGTCGTCAAAAAGCAGGACATGCCGGTTGGCAAAACGCTTGTTCGTGATCATGAACGCGTCGTTCAGCAGCCTGGGGCGCAGGCGCTTGTCGTTGATCCCCTTCAGCGGCTTGGTCTGCTTGGTTTTCAGCAGGTAGTCGTCGGGCGACGGCAGGCGCAGCAACTCGGCGACGCGCAGGGTGATGATATCCACGGGCTGGTACGAACGCCGCCAATCCGAAGGCGGCACGGCAAGGATGGCCGCAATGTCCGCGAGCTCGGGTCTGGAACGGATGAAGGCGGCGACCGTCTGGGCGATGGGCTCAGCCTGCGGCAGGTCGTCGTGGAACTTCAGCTTGAACAACGCCATTCCGATCCCGTTCTGTTCCCTGTCCAGGTTGGGAGGGATGAAACTGTCGGAATCGCCGGGGGTGCCGTGGACCGTATGCTGGTCCAGCGCCCAGCCATGCATCCAGTTGCCGGCGATCGGTCTGATGTTGATTTCCATGGTGTCTTCGACCGCTATTATAAATAAACATGAGGCATGTGACAAGGGAGGAACAGGGACCGATCATTCTGTTTTTCGTTGCCGCCGGACGTTGACAATGCCGGTCATTAAGCACAAGATGCAGGCAAGGGAAAATTGATTTTTCCATCGTTGCACAGGGGAGGCTTTTCATGAAATGGACGGGCATGTATCTTCTCGGTTATGCTATTCTCATCATTGGTGTCATGGCCGCACTCTGGAAATTGAAGATCCTGGCCAGCATCGGCACGACATGGACGGTGATAGGGATCATCATCTTGGTCGGCATCGGCATCATGGTCGCCGTCTCCAACAGCGGCAGCAAGAAAAACATCGAGATCGACCATAAATGACCCGGTGGGCGCCGATCGCGCCGGCATGATGCCGCGCACTCCCCGTCCTGGCGGCGGGATCACGCCCCGCTTTTCATATTTTGTGTACAATGCCCTCGCGCGTGCTCACGGCGCTGTTGGCGCTCGCTTGCAGGACCAGCTTGAGAGAATACGGTTTATGAATTATCATATGGGAACGCTTCGAGCGTGAGGAGACATGGCATGAAGATCATTTCGATCGGCTTGTTGATCGCCGTATGCGGCGGACTTTCTATTTTCGCTGCGCCGGCCGAGGAGCAGAAGAGCGTGGTGATCATCTATGGTTCGCGCTATGGCAGCACTGCCCGGACGGCCGAGTGGATCGCTGAGGGCATGGCGGGAAAGGCGGCAGTCGTGTCCGCCAAGGATGCGGGGAATCTCGGCGGCTATGCAAAGGTGATCCTCGGCTCGGGCATCTATGGCGACATGCTTCACGCCGACATGATCGCCTTCCTGGAAAAGAGGGGAGAAGAAGTGCGGGGTAAGATCCTGGCCCTGTTCGTCGTCTGCGGCATGCCGCCCGACCAGGCCGGGGGCTACCTGGAGATGTTCGCCGCAAAATGCGGGGCCAAGCCGCTCCTGGCCAAGGCGTTCAGCGGCTGGATGAAGAAGGAACTCCTGTCCCCCGAGGATTTCCAGGGCCTTGAAAAGTATTACCAAAGCGGCAACTATCCGTTCGAAAACTATGATCATACCGACAAGGCCAAGTGCCTGGAATTCGGCAAGGAGCTGCTGGACAAGGATTGCGCCGGGAAATAATTCGCCGGCGATCGTGATCCATCCCTCATGGCTGATGACAAGTTGACAATTCCGGCACAGTACTTTATAAATCCTGCATGACCGAGGGAGGAGACAACCATGTATGAATTCAACGTGACCGGCTTGCTGGTCATCCTGGCGATCTTCATCGTCATCCTGTTCCTGTCGGGGATACGGATCGTCCGCCCCACCCACCGGGGGCTGGTCGAGCGCCTGGGCAGATACAAGCGCTTCGCCCACGCGGGCTTTAACTGGATCATCCCGGGCATCGACCGCCTGTTCCAGGTGAACACCACCGAGCAGATGGTCGACGCCCTGCCGCAGGAGATCATCACCAACGACAACCTCAACGCCCGGGTCGATGCCCAGGTCTATTTCAAGGTCAAGCCCGACGAAGAGAACGTCAAGAGATCCCAGTACAACGTCAACAATTACCAGTACCAGATCGTCAACCTGGCGCGCACGACCCTGCGCAACATCATCGGCACCATGACGCTGAAGTCGGCCAACTCCGAGCGCAGCCGGATCAATTCCGAGCTGCTGAAAACGCTTCTTAATGAAACGGCCAGCTGGGGCATCGACGTCGTGCGCACCGAGCTGAAAGAGATCGACCCGCCGAAGGACGTCCAGGAGACGATGAACAAGGTGGTCAAGGCCGAGAACGAAAAGATCGCGGCCATCGACTTCGCCACGGCCACGGAAACGGAAGCCGACGGCCAGAAAAGAGCGGAGATCAAGAAGGCGGAAGGCATTCGCCAGGCGCATATCCTGGCGGCCGAAGGCGAGGCCCAGGCGATCAAGCTGGTGAACGAGGCGGCCAACCAGTACTTCGTCGGAAACGCCCAGCTGCTGAAGAAGCTGCAAACCCTCGAGGTGTCACTGAAGGACAATGCCAAGGTCGTCATCCCTCTGGGCTCGGAGCTGGTCAACGTGATCGGCGAGCTGGCCGGCGTCGTGCCGATCCGGAAGTAGGGCGGCAGGCGATAAGGAATAGTGAAGCCCGGCGTGCCGAAAGATCCGTAGCCGCATGCCCGGGTCAGGGCTGGAGACGGGAGGCAAAATGAGCAAGATCCTGAGGGCCATCGCGGCCGGCTGGGGGGCGAAGAAACTGGGCGGCGGGTGCATCTCGACCGTCATCATCTTTATCCTATTGTGGTGGCTCCTGAGCCATTTCGGCGTCTTTAAATAGCCGGTATTGGGAAGGTGCTCGGTATTCAGGGCGGCGTTGCCGCAAGCAAAAAGACTTGAACGCCCGAAGCGGCTGCGGTAAGATAGGACCAAGGAGACCCGAAGCATGAATGACATCAACACGCTGCTCGAGGAATTGCGCGCGCTGATCACGGCTCCGGAATTGTCTGCCGCGGATCGCTTCCGGGAGGCCATCCAGCGCACGGCCGGCTTCTTGGCCGATGTCTTCGGCGTCGAGTTGTCCGAGGTGGCCGTCCTGTGGAAGCGCGGGGATGCCCTGGTCTTCATCTGGCCCGAGTTCCTGGCCGAAGCCAGGGAATTGCCGGTCAAGGCGAAGCTGCCCATCGCGGCCAAAATCTTCCGCAGCGGCACGCCGTTCCTCGACAACCGTTTCGTGGGCCGGGAGCACATGGTCGAGTACGAGTACGTCAAGGAGCAGGACGGCGAGTCGCGCCTGATCTGGAAGCTGATGGGCGTTGCCGTCACGGTGGACAACGAACGCCTGGGCGTGCTGCAGATCTCGCGCAAGCGCAGCGCCTTCAGCGAACCGGGGCCCGACTTCACGCCGGCCGATCTCGAGGCGCTGGAGAAGCTGGCCGCGCGCCTGGGGCCGGGCCTGAAGGCGGTCGTGCCTTTTTAAGCTCGAAGACAGGCAAGTTCGAGGTTCAGGAAATAGATGCAGGTTCGACGTTCGAGGTTCGATGTTCGAGGTTGAAGAAACAAGAAAACCGCAAAGGGTTCGAACTAATGCTATTTTCTTATACTCTGAACCTTGAACTCCAAGCGATCGCTTAATTCTCTGCTCCGAAAACTTCGAACCAACTCTTTTCTATTTAATAGCTAATACGCCATACGCTCCAGGCTTGGGGACAATGCGCCGGAAGCCGGCCGCGCGCAGGCGGTTGACCACCCCTCTGGTCACGCGCCCGCCCGTGGCGCTGGCCGGGTCGCCGA
>JBGSPO010000043.1:0-3629 GCA_041738575.1 Candidatus Aminicenantia bacterium | reverse complement strand
GCCGAGGCGCTGCCGTTCGCCGACGGCGCGTTCGACGCCGTCACCGTGGGCTTCGGGGTGCGCAATTTTTCCGACCTCGCCAAAGGACTGGCTGAGATCTTTCGTGTCCTGGCCCCGGGCGGCGTCGCGGTCATCCTGGAGTTCTCCCGGCCGCCGGGCCCGCTGCTGGGCCAGCTGCACGGCTTCTTCCTGCGCAACGCCCTGCCCTTGCTCGGCGGGCTGGTCTCCGGCCACCGGGCCGCTTACGCCTATTTGGCCCGCAGCGCCCTGGCCTTTCCGCAGGGGGAGGGGTTCACCTCGCTGCTGGCCGGGGCCGGCTTTTCCGCTGCGTCCTGCCGGCAACTGAGCTTCGGCGCTTGCTCGGTCTACCGCGCCGTGAAGTGAAGGGCGCCGGCCCTTGACTCCTTCCTTTTTTTTTGCGAAAGTAGCACTTCACAAGGAGAGTGACGATGAAAAAAAGAACGCTGCTTTTTCTGAGCATCCTGTGTTGCCTGCTGCCGCTGGGCATGACCGCCCAGCAGAAGGATGCCGCCAATTGCAAGGACCATCCGGCGTTCACGAGGATGCCGGACTACTGGATATATGCCTGCCAGCAAAAACAATTCGAAGCCTATTCGTTCGTCGTCGGCAAGGGCAAGGCCGAGAGGCTCGAAGGCCAGTACTGGAAGATCGCCTACCGCCCGCAGAACACCCTGGCTTCGAAACCCAGCGAACTCCAGATACAGCGCAACTTCGAGAATGCCGTCCAGAAGCAGGGGGGGATGGTCCTATGGAGCGAAAAGGGACGGAGCACTTTCAAGCTTACGCGCGAGGGCCTGGAGATCTGGGTGGAGCTGCGGACCGATTTCACCAGCGGTTATGCCTTGTTCATCATCCAGAAGGCCGGCATGGCCCAGGACATCGTCGCCGATGCCGCGGCCATGGGCAACGACATCAACGCCACCGGCCACGTGGCCGTCTATGGCATCTACTTTGACTCGGGCAAGTCGCTGATCAAGCCCGAGTCCGCCCAGGCCATCGCCGAGATCGCCAAGCTGCTGAAAAGCCAGCCGGCTCTCAAGCTCTTCGTCGTGGGGCACACCGACAGCCAGGGCGGAGTGGACGGCAACATCGCGCTTTCGCAGGCCCGCGCCGAGGCGGTCCTCAAGGTGCTGGTGGGTGAGCATGGCATCGCGCCGGCGCGGCTGCGTTCCTTCGGCTGCGGCCAGTTCTCCCCGCTGGCGTCCAACGACAGCGACGCGGGCCGGGCCAAGAACCGGCGCGTCGAGCTTGTGAAGCAATAGCCCCATCAGGATGCCGGAACAAAGCAAGCCACGATCTGCCATGCCCGCCAAGCGCAAGGCCGTAATGGAGACGATCTCTCATATCCTGGTCGGCTTTGCCCTGGTCGTCAAGGGAATCGATAAGGCGGAGCATTTCAGCCGGCACCCCTTCACGGTCGTCTGCCTGTTCGCCGCCGGCGCCTTCATCATCCTTGGCGCCCTTTTCCACCACAGGGTCGAGAAGAGAATACCCAACTTCACTGCCCTCTTCCACATTGCCGAGGGTATCTCCCTGGTTTTGGTCGGCTTCGTGCTGCTGGAAAAGAGCGCGCGCATGCCGTATTTCATGTTCTTCATCGGAGCCTGTTATCTGGGCATCGGCGGCTTCGAATTTTTCACTGCCGCCGAGGCGAAGAAGCGGCTGCGTCCCGTGCTGATGGTCGTCCTGGGGACAGCCTTCCTGGCGGCGGCCACGGTGGCGGTGGCGCTCAATACCCTCGGCTCCAGGAACACCTGGGTTTACATCATGTCCGGCCTGCTCGTCGCCATGGCGGCGTTGATCCTGCTGGTCCGGCGGAAGAGTGCCGGCGAATGAAAGGAGAAGAGGTCATGGAAGGCTCTCTCGCCATGCGCAGAAAGGAAAAATGAAAGATCCGGCGTTGTCCGGGTCGCGACTTGAGGCGATTCCCGGATCCCGCTTCAGGTGGCCGAGCCGTTCCCGGGCCCTGCGCAGCCTTTGAACTCGATCAGCTCGACAGGAGCGCCGTCGTGCAGGACCATGGCCGTGCGCACGCCCAGCGAGGGGGCGCCGGGCTCACAGAGGATCTCCAACCCGCATTCCTGCAACTCCCGGTCCAGGTCGTCGACCTCGAAGGCGACGTGGGGAACGGTCTTGACGATCTCCGCGTACGGACAGTCGTCGTCGAATCTCATCCACTCGACGCCGAAAGGGCTGGTGCTGAACCCGGAGAGGTGCATCTTCAGGTGCGGCAGGTGCACTTCCCCCGGCCTGTGCTCCTGGGTCGGGATGCCCAGGTGGTGGTAGCGCCAGCCCAGTTTCGCGGTCACATAAGGCGGTTCATGGTCCTTTCTCTTCGTGCTTTTCATTCTGCTTCCTTCATTTTCCTGACTCGCTTCGCAATTCCAAAATACAAGGATATCCGCTTTTCCTCATCTGGTCTCAACGCATTATACAACAAAATCAGGCGCGCGAAAGCCGCCTGGCCGCAACGCATTTTAAAAACGTCACCGCCTGAGGCATCCGATCCGTAAAAAGCCCGATCAGCAGGAGCTTGCCCGACCGATCCGTTGCCTTCGGCGGCAGCGGGAATATTTTTTAAAAAACGCGGGCAGGCGCCAACCTTATGGCTGCCGTCTGCGTATTATGAGAGATGCATCTCAAGATGATCATCGATCACCGGAGGACCCTATGAAAAAAATCGCCAAAAAAACTCTCGCTGCTTTTTTTCTGCTCGCCTTGTTCCTGGGGGCGCTGCCGCTCCCGGCGCTGGACAATCCCCTCTGGCTGCGTTATCCGGCCATTTCTCCCGATGGCAACAGCATCCTGTTCTGCTACCAGGGCGACATCTACAAGGTCCCCGCTGCCGGCGGGCAGGCCATGCCCCTGACCATCGGCGAGGCGTACGACTTCGCCCCGGTCTGGAGCCACGACGGCCGCTCCATCGCCTTCGCCTCGGACCGCCACGGTAATTTCGACGTCTTCGTCGTCCCGGCGTCCGGGGGCGAGGCCCGGCGCCTGACCTGGCATTCCGCCGGCGATATCCCCAGTAGCTTCAGCGCCGACGACCAGCGGGTCCTCTTCACGGCCGTGCGCCACTCCCTGGCGACGAACGCCAAGTTCCCGACCCCGGCGCTCCCCGAGCTCTACAGCGTCTCCGTGAGCGGCGGCGAGGCGGCACTCGTCCTGCCCCAGCCGGCCATGGCAGCCACGGTCAACCCGGCCGGAGACAGGATCATTTACCACGACCAGAAAGGATACGAGAGCGATTGGCGCAAGCACCATACCTCTGCGGTGACCCGCGACATCTGGGTCTACGACCAGAAAGCGAAAAAGAACACCCAGCTCACCACGTTCAAGGGCGAGGACCGCAATCCCGTCTTCGACCCCAACGGCGATGATTTCTACTACCTGAGCGAGCAGAGCGGCTCGTTCAATGTTTACAAAAGTTCCCTGGGCCGGCCGGCGGCCACGGTCGCCCTGACATCCTTCAGCCAGAACCCCGTCCGTTTCCTGAGCCGCTCCGCCACGGGCGTCCTCTGCTTCGGCTATGACGGCGGGATCTACACCCAGGCGGGAAGCGCCGCCGCGCGCCGGGTCGATGTGCGCATCGCCCAGGACGGCCGCAG
>JBGSPO010000036.1:0-20671 GCA_041738575.1 Candidatus Aminicenantia bacterium | reverse complement strand
CCGCGGGGAACGGACGAAGTGCCGGCCTTTTTCTCCTCCGACGAGGCCCAGCTGCTGCGCGAGCTGCGTGAATTCGGCGAGGAGCATTTTGCCGCCCTGTTCATCCTGGACCTGATCGTCATCTGGAAGAAAAAGCGCAAGGTCATCCGCTTTAAGGACGAGGCCGTGGCCCTGTTCCGCAAAAGCTTCCTGGCCGGCGGCCGGGTGTTCTTCATCGGTGCCGGCACCTCCTACCATGCCGCCCTGACCGCGGGCTACTTTTTCAACAACCTGACCGCCCTGGCCATCGTGCCCTGCAACCCCGACCTCTTCCGCTCCGTCTACATGAACAGCCTGCGGCCCGGGGACGTGCTGGTGGCCATCACCCAGTCGGGCGAGACCAAGGACCTGGTCGACATCCTGAACCAGGCGCGGGAGAAGTTCCGCGGCCAGGTGGGCGTCATCGCCGTGGTCAACAACGAGAACTCGACCATCCCCCAGGAAAAGGCCGATTTTTTCCTGCCGCTGCTCTGCGGCCCGGAGATCGCCGTGGCGGCCACCAAGTCGTTCAGCGCCCAGCTGGCCCTGTTCTACCTGCTGGCCGCCGGGCTGGACGGCAGGGCGCAGCCGCCGCAGGTGAAGCTGGCGAAGATCAAGCACCTCATCGAGCACACGCTGAAGACCTGCGAGGACGACGTCACCGAGGTCACGCTCAAGTTCTTTCTCAAGCCCTCCATCCATATCCTGGGCACATCGCTGATCGGGCTGGCGCGCGAGGGGGCGCTGAAGATCCGCGAAGTGGTGCTCAACCATGCCGAGGGCTACGATGCCGCCGAGTTCAAGCACGGGCCGAACACCATCCTGGGCAAGAACACCCTCTACTCGTTCCTGGATATGGAGAAACTCCTGGCCGACATGGCCGAGTTCAGCCGCGACCTGCTGACCTCCGGCGCTCTCGCGGCCGCCGGTGGCACCGAGGCGGCCAGCCGCTTTTTCAAACGCGTGCGCGACTTCAAGTTCGCCGATCTCGGCGCCGAGCCCGCGGACGGCCCGCAGCCGGGAACGGGCGAACCTCCCCTGGATGATCCCGGTTGCGGGGACCTCTACCACCGCTTCCGCAAGCAGGTGAACGCCGAAAAATATTTCTCCAATTACCCGCTGATCTTCGTCTGTCCTCCGGACGAGCGCGACGTGCGCATCACCATCTCGCAGATCCATACGCACAAGATCCGCGGCGCCGACGTGGTGCTGATCGCCGAGGACAACGCGGAACTGGCCAAGGCGCTGGAAGGGAAGCCGGCCCTGCAGGTCCTCGCCGGGGATACCGGAATGGACGATTATTTCTGCAAGTACATCCGCGTGCCCTCGAGCGGCGACGCCAACATGTTCGTCTTCCAGGCGGCGGTGGTGCTGCAGCTGCTGGCCCTGAAGATGTCGGTGGCCAAGATGAAGTACCTCAACCGCGCCCATATCGAGAACCACGGCGTCCACCCCGACGTGCCCAAGAACGTTTCCAAGTCGATCACGGTCGATTGACCGGCCCGGCCCGGGCGCCGGCGGGAACTAGCGGGCGTTGGCCGGCCCCAGTCCAGGCGGGTTCTCCAATACCAGGTCGCAGAGGGCGCGTTCGGCCATCTCCTCAATGACGATCGCCGGTTTTTCCCTTTCGATCACATCCTTGAAAAAATGCAGTCCCCAGTCCCAGACATAGATGATGCGCCGGAAGCGGGGGTTCAGCAGGGGTTTCAGCTGGTGAACGAACGAGTCGTGCACCATGAGCATGGTAGGCAGCTCGCCGCTGGGGCACTGGCTGATGATCTCGCGGATGTAGGGCCCCAATGATTTTTTCGACTGGCTGACCTGGGCCGGTGCCGGGTTGACCGGCCGCAGGCGGATGGTCTGTTCGCGGAAGTATTTTTTTTGCAGGGAGAGCATCTGGGCCAGGTCGCCGCCGGCCCGGTCGCGGCTCTCGATGCGGAACTGCTCCAGTGAAGGCCTGGCCGCCGCCGGGAAGTCCGCGGCCAGCGCAGCCATGATTTTTTCATAAGCGAAATAGGCTCCCAGTTCATTCCAATGCGAATCGGTCTTGTTGTAGACCCTGTAGCGGGCCCTGGCCCGCTTGAGCGGTTCCCGGATGTCGAGGACCGGAAAATCCTTTTCCTGCCTGAGCGCGGCCAGCAGCTGGTCCAGCCGGCTGGCGGGGCGAAGCGGCCGGATGCGCCGCGGCAGGTGCTCGGCATAGATCGTGCTTTTGTTGGGCACCACCAGGAAAAGATAGGTGATGCCGCGCCGGGCCAGCCAGGCGCGGCGCTGGCTCAGCATCTTTCGCCAATGGCCGATTTCCTCGGGAGTGAAAGGCCTGAGCGAGCGGTAGTAATCCATCTCGTCCCGGGTGTCGGTTTCCCGGGCCATGAACAGCCAGCCCTGGCTTCCGACCACGACCTTGTTGGTCGGCGAAACATGGAAGCACTTGACCGTCAGCAGGTTGTGGTAATGCAGCAGCTGGGTGCGGAAGCCGAAATGGTCGTTGAAGTAGGCTTCATATTTTTTTGCGAAATCCCAGGGGCGCAGCGGCTGGAATCCGGGCTTGGCGGCCATTTTCCTTTTTTCAATGACGGGCATGTCCCCGACGAGCTGAAAGACCATGTCGGCCAGGGGCAGGAATATGAGCAGCAGGAACAGCAGGGGCAGGCCCGAGATTTTCCTCAGGGCGAATAGGTGCGGCAAGGCCCGGCGGTTGAAGGATCCCATGTCGTCTGGCGCTGGCCTGGTCATTAGAACCTGAAATAAATGAACGGGTTATAGGTGGACAGGGCCAGGCGCATGGCGCTGGCCAGCAATACGGCGACCAGCAGGACGTTGGCGAGCAGGCGCCCGCCGCCGCTCAGCCAGGGGCGATGCTTTTCCCCAACCCCCAGGAGCATCCGGGAAAAAGCCGCGGGCAGGGCGGTGACCGCGGCAGAAGACGCCAGCAGCGACACGGCCAGGACCACCAGCACCTCGTTGTTCAGGTACAGGGCCGGGTAGAACTCCAGGCCGTCGCCGCGGCCTGAGCCGAACATGGAGCGCCAGAAAACCGCGGCCCGGGAGAAGCTGTCAGCCCGGAACAGCACCCAGCCGCAGCCCGCGATCAGTACGGCGTAGGCGACCTGCAGCGGCGGCCAGAGGCGCCTGAGGAATTTTTTCAAGGCGAATCGCTCCAGCATGATGAACGCGCCATGAAAGAAACCCCAGGCGATAAAGGTCCAGGCGGCGCCGTGCCAGAGACCGCAGAGCAGCATGGTCAGCAGCATGGCCGGGTAATAGCTCCATGAATCGACGCGGATGCCCAGGAGGCGGTCGCCCTTGATGCGCCGCGAGATGGCGTAGGCCATTGGCAGGAAAATGAAATCGCGCAGCCAGGTGGACAATGAAATATGCCAGCGGGTCCAGAACTCGGTGATCGAGCGGGAAATATAGGGGAGGTTGAAATTTTCCATGAAGGTGAAGCCGAACATCCGCCCCAGGCCGATGGCCATGTCGGAATAACCGGAGAAGTCCAGGAAGATCTGCAAGGTGTAGCAGGCGGCCCCCAGCCAGGCGACCGGGGCGGTCAAGCCCTGGGGGGGGATGGCGAACACCTGGTCGGCTGTTCTGGCCAGGGTGTCGGCCAGCAGTACTTTTTTGCCCAGGCCGATGATGAAGCGCCGGATGCCCAGGGTGAGCATTTCCGGGGTGGTTTCACGCTCGGCGAGCTCCTGCCTGAGGCGGGAATAACGGTTGATCGGACCGGCAAGAACCGTGGGGAAAAAGGTGATGAACAGGGCCATGCGCGGGAAATTTTTTTCGGCCGGGCAGGCGCGGTTGTACACTTCGACCAGGTAGGCCATGGCCATGAAGGTAAAAAAGGAGATGCCCAGGGGCTGGTGCCAGTTGAAATTTTCAGGCATGGCCGGGCCCGCGGCCCGCAGCAGCGGCGAAAGATTGGCCAGGATGAAGCCGGCATATTTGAAGACGATGAGCAGCGACAGGTTGAATCCCAGGCCGGCCAGCAGCAGGGTCTTTCTCTTTCCCGGCGCCTCGTTCTTTTCGATCGCCAGTCCGAAAACATAATTGAACAGGGCCGAGCCCAGGAGCAGCAGCACGATCCAGCCCTCGCCCCAGGCGTAAAAGATGATGCTGGCCAGGAGCAGGAAATAATTCTGAACTTGTTTTTTCAAAAACAGTGAAACGAGCAGGATCGGGGGCAGGAACAAAAAAAGAAATGCCGGCGTGCTAAAAATCATGCGTTGACCTCGATCTCGCTTGCCGATTATAACATAGCCCGGCCGGCAAATCAGGGGGGGGACGGAACTCAGCGCACCTTCAGCCCCAACAGCCAGTCCGGGCCTGTTTTGCCAAAGCCATTGCCGGCCTGCAACTCGAACTGGTAGCCGAAGCGGGATCTGGTTTTTTTGAAATCGGGCCGGTCCAGGCGCAATTGTCTGCTTTCCCCCGGCGGTAACTGCCAACGCGCCTTGGCGGCATCGAACAGCCGGATGGTCAGCTTCAGGGGGCCCCGGGCGGAGCGGTTCTGCACGCGGATCTCAATCGACCTGAGCGGGACCCGGGATTCGATGCGCAGCCGGCAGCGCGGAGTGGCGCAAAGCCATGAGGAGGGATCACCGCCGCTGGCTGCCGGCGGCTCCAAGTAAACCTGGCAGGGAAGGCCGCGGGGGCCGGGGAGCAGCTGCGGAACGGCCTGGGCGGGCCGGGGAAAAAGGCAGGCCAGGGAAAAGATGCCGAAAAAAACAGCCGTGGCGGCCAGGCCGAAGGTCCGGCGACGTTTCGGGAAACGCCCCCGGGTCAGGGAGAGAATAACCAGCAGCAGGAATATTCCCAGGAAAATTGCGTTGGGCAGGTAGTGGCGGTTGACGGTCTTGATGTAGGAAGGCAGCAAGGACGGCAGGTCGATGCGGCTACTGCTCCATTGCTGGAAGAGCAGTCCCGGGCGCAGCAACGTATCGTGGGTGGTGGGCTGGTAGAGGGTGAATGGCTGCATGACCTGGTAGGCGGTTACGAACAGGGAGTACAGCGGCAGGCAGAGGAGCGCTTTTTTAAAAAAAGAATTGCGGCTCTCCCGGTAATACACCAGGGTGAAAAGCAGCAGCGCCCAGGTGACCGGGGCCAGGTAGCGGCCCTGCGGGCAGTAGCCGGCGCGGATGGTCGAAAAGGCATGGTTGAGCACGAAGAGCAGTGCCGGTAGGGCGGCGAGCAGGTGCAGGCGATAGCGCCGTAAATTCTTCAGGGCCAGCAGCAGCCCGGGAAAAGCGAAGAAGTAAAACGGATTGTAAAGCAGCAGGCCGTCGCGCTGGTCGAAGAAATAATCGAGCAGGGTCTCCCAGCGCGCCTGCAGCGGGATCTTCTTTAAAATGGTGTCGTAGAGCGCCTGCGACTGCTCGGGGTTGAGCATGCCGTAATAAACGGCGTTGGGGGAGAAACTGCCATAGGCGGCGTACAGGTAAAAAAAGAAGAGGGCCTGGAAGAGCAGGGGGAAAACGAGCAGCAGCAGTGCCCGGCGGTACTGCCTGCGCCACAGCCAGTAGGCGCAAAAGCCCAGGGTGATGGGATAGATGAAGAGGGCGTACTTGACCCCCCAAAAGATCGTGCCGCCCAGCAGCAGGCCGGCCCACAGGCAGCGGCTGCTTTTCGCAGGCGCCTTGAAGAACAACAGGTACAAGGCGCCAAGGACCAGCAGCATGGCCTGGATCTCGGGGAAAACGTGGAAGGAGTAAAAGAAGACCGGGGCGGTCAGGGTGAATGTCAGGGTGGCGAAAAATGCCAGGCTGCGCGAGCGCCAGAGCCGCAGGGCGAAGAGGTACACCAGCACCGCCAGCAGGGCGCCGAACATCCCCAGGTAGGCGCGGATCAGGAAATAGAGCAGCGGCGGCGAAAGCTTGAAGAGGAAAAAGGGGGCCACGGTCAGCGCCACCCCGGGCAGGTGATAGGAATAGATCTTCTTGTAGCCCTTGCCCCAGGTGCCGTGGGCCGCGAGCTTTTCCACGTTCAGGAATTCCCTGTACCCGTCGCGGAAATACTGGTTGAACACATTGAGGTCGCCGTCCTGCGCCAGTGACTGGCCGATGGCCAGGTAGTGGGGCTCGTCGCCGGCCAGGGCCACTCCCCGCAGGGTCAGCAGGCCGGCCCCGGCGCTGAACAGCAGTTCGGCGGCGATGAAGATCGCCAGCAGCCTTTTTTTCAAGGCCAGGGAATTGAACCCCAGCAGGAAGCGCTTCAGCCAGCGCCGCTCGCGGGCCAGGAAAACCAGGGCGAACAGCAGCGAAAGCAGGGAAAGGTTGCGGATGCGCAGCGAAAGATCACTGGCGTCCCAGTAGAACAGGCGCATCGGCCAGATCAGCAGGCCGGAGGCGAAAACCATGAAACAGTTCCTGCTGACGGGGGCTGTCAGGCCCCGCCGCCAGCGGGACAGCGAAAACAGGAACAACAGGAACGGCGGCAACAGCCAGGGGGCGCCGGCGGGGCGGAAGATGAAAAAAGCAGCGAAGCCGGCCAGGATCAGGAGCTCGACGGCCAGGGCCTGGGCTGGTTCCTTCATATGCCGGCAGCCCTCAGACGAGCCGTTCCTCGATGGCCTGGGCCAGGTCGAGCGTCTTCATCCCCTCGCGGCCGGTCTCGGCGATGGCGTCATGGAACATGATCGAGCAGAAGGGGCAGGCGGTGACGAGGGTGCCGGCCCCGGTCTTCTCCGCCTGCTCCAGCCGGCAATGGCTGATGCGCTTGCCGTTCTTTTCTTCCTTCCACATGCCGCCGCCGCCGGCGCCGCAGCAGAAGCTGGTCTGGCGGCTGGCGGCCATTTCCCGGGGCCGCGAACCGCTCAGGCGCCGCAGGATCCGGCGCGGCTGTTCGTAGACCTGGTTGTAGCGCCCGAGGTAGCAGGGGTCGTGGTAGGCCAGCGGCGTTCCCCCGGCCGGGGAGACCTGGATGCGTCCCTGCGCCAGGAGCTCGTGCAGCAGCTCGCTGTGGTGCTGGACCCGGTAGACGCCGCCCAGCGCCGGGTATTCGTTCTTCAGCACGTGGCAGCCGTGCGGGCAGGCGCTGACGATCCTCTTGAACCTGTAATGTCCCAGGGTCTCGATGTTCTGCCGCGCCTGCATCTGATATAGGTATTCCATGCCACTGCGCCGCGCCGGGTCGCCGCAGCACCCTTCCTCGCTGCCCAGAATGGCGAAATCGCAGTGGGCGCGCTGCATGATCTTCACCAGCGAGCGGCTGATCTTCTGCGAGTGCTGGTCGTAGCTGCCGGCGCAGCCCACCCAGAGCAGGATGTCGGTCTCGCCCTTCTCGGCCAGCAGCGGCACCTGCAAATCCTTGGCCCAGTCGCCGCGCGTGTCGGCGTTGAGGCCCCAGGGATTGCCCTGGTTCTCCAGGCCGCGGTACAGGGCCTGGAATTCCTCGGGGAACCTGGATTCCATCAGCACCCCGTACTGGCGCATGCCCATGATCTTGGCGATGTGCTCGTTGAGCATCGGGCAGACCTCCATGCAGGCGCCGCAGGTGGTGCAGTCCCAGACCTCCTCCTCGCTCACCACCTCGCCGAGCAGCTTTTTCAGGCCCGCCGGGTCGGTGCGCAGCTGGCCTTCCGAATCCAGCAGGTGGTGCTTCAGCTTGTCCAGCAGGGACTTGGGCGACAGGGCCTTGCCCGACTGGAAGGCCGGGCATACGTCGTCGCAGCGCCCGCACTCGGCGCAGGAGAACAGGTCCAGCAGGTCCTTGCGGGTCAGGTCGGTCACCTGCGGCGTGCCGAACTTTTCCTGTTCCTCCAGGTTGACCACCGGTATCTCCGCCTTGACGCCCAGTTTCTGGAACACCAGGTTGAGCGGGCCGGCCAGCAGGTGCAGGTGCTTGGAGTACATGATGAAGACGCCGAAGGCCATGATGACCAGGATGTGCAGCCACCAGAGAAGCTTCACCCAGAAACGGGCAGTTGTTTGGATGAAATGAGAGGAGACGTTCCACCCCGGGGTGAGCATATTGACATAAGCCCAATTAGCCAAAAAATTGCCCTTCACAAATCCCAGTTCGTAGATTTTGAATGCTTCGTAGAAAATGAAGCTGACCATCAGGATCAGGATGAAGCACAGGACGGTCAGGGACTGGTAGGAGGGCCGGTCCAGGCTCTTGGCGCGGAAAATATAGCGGCGGCTGAAAAAATACAACACGGCCAGGATGATCAGCCCGGCGAACACGTTGGCCGCGAACAGCAACAGCGAGTAGAGGGCGCCGTGGCCGAACAGGCTAAGCCCCGGGACAAACCCCTCGGCGACGTGGTTGAGGGTGACCCCCATGAAGACCAGGAAGCCCCAGAAGATGACGGCGTGGAAGAACCCGGTCACCGGCCGCTGGGAGAACACCGGGATCTGCAGCAGCACCCGATAGGCCGCTGCCCACAATCGCCGCAGCGGACGGTCAAAGCGGGTGGTTTTCCGCCCGTGCGAGATCAGGAGGTATTTCCTTAGGAATTCTTTGAATGCCAAGACTACGGCCAGTCCGGTAGCCGCAACAAAAAGGATTTTCTCAATGACTGAAAGCATGACGGCCTCCTCTTGGGTGTTTACTGTTTTTGCAGCTCCTGCGGTTCCCGGGCGGCGGACGCCGGCATCATCACTCGTCCTTCAGCCAGGAAAAATCCGGAAAGAACGGCCGTTCCAGGTCGATGTGCCCGGCCAGGGTCTTGCTTTCATTGCCGCCAATGAGGAACTTGACCTTCTTGATCTCGCGGAAATTGTAGCAGATGTTGTCGACCATGAAATAAATGAATTCCAGTTCGGCCGAGGTGCCGCCGGGGAAGGCCGCGGCCAGCGCTTCGTTGAAATCCAACAGCAGCATCTCGCGGGCTCCCAGGTAGTGCAGGCTGCGCAGCTGCACGCCGCCCGGCACCGGAGTAATATGGCCGCTGTCGCCGGCCAGCAGCAGGGAGATGAATTTTTTGTATAGTTCCTCGCGGATCTCGGGGACCTCGATCTCGCGGAAGACCGGCTGCAGGTATTGGGAGGTTTCGCTGATAAAAAAAAGTTTCACCTTGATGAACTCGGCGATGCTGCCGCCCTTGTCGATCTCCCGGTTCAGCAGCTCGGGCTCGAAGCCGGCCGGCTTTTTGCGCAGCAGCAGGGCGGCGATCAGCAGGACCGCCAGGGCGGCGATGGAGATCGCCAGGACCGTCCGCGTTCGTTTCGTCATTTCACGATGCTGTTGTAGTAGTAGATGAACTTGCTGATGCCGTTGTAGATGGCCATGGCGACCTTGTCCAGGAATTCCTCGTTCTGCAGCTTCTTTTCTTCGCTGCCATTGGAGATGAACGCCGCCTCGATGAGGACGGCGGGCATGGCGGTGCGCATCAGCACCCGGAAAGGAGCCTGCTTGACGCCGCGGTCGCGCGTACCCAACAGCTCGTTCAGCTCGTTCTGGATGTACTCGGCCAGCTTGCTCGATTCGCGGATATGCTCGGTCTGGGCCATGTTCCAGAGGATCATTTTCAACTCGTCGTTCTGGATGGCCTCACCCGGGTCTTCCTTGTTCTGGTTTTCTTTCTGCGCCAGCTCCAGGGCTTCCGGGTCGGTGGCCTGCAGGCTGACGAAAAAGGTCTCGGAGCCGAAAGCCGACTTGCGGAACGAGGAGTTGACGTGGATGGAGACAAACATCTGCGCCAGCTGGTTGTTGGCGATGGAGGCGCGGGTGTTGAGCGAGACCTCGCTGTCCTTGTCGCGGGTCATGATGACGCGCAGCCCGGTCCTGGACTCGATGAGCTTCTTCAGCTTCAGGCCGATCTTCAGGGTGACGTTCTTTTCCTGCAGCTTGGAGCGGCCCACGGCGCCCAGGTCTTCGCCGCCGTGGCCGGGATCAATGCAGATGGTCTCGATGGGCTTGGGCCGGGACACGGGGGGGGGCTCGTCCTGGACCGGGGCGGGCTTTTTTTCGTCAGCCGCGGCCGCGGCGGGCGGCGGCGCCTTCGTGCTTTTTTCCAGGTCGAACACCAGGCGAAAGGGCTTCTCCAGGATGAAGCTCTTCCTGACCGTCGCCGCCCCCTTGTAGTGCACCGTGAGCACGCTCTCATCGCCCTGGTGCTCGCAGGTCACGCCCGCCAGCAGTTGCGAGTTGGGCACGGGCAGCGACGGCGTGCGGAAGTCGGCACGGCCGCGCAGGCGCACCTCCAGCCGGTCGGGGTGGTCCTGCACCTTGTAGGTGAAGGAGCGGTCGGATTCAAAAACGACGCGGGTGTAGCCCTCGTGGTCGAACTGGCGGAAATCGATCTCGAGAGCGGTGAGGAGCAGGGGAGCGACCAGGATAGCGACGGAAAATATGCCGGCCTTTATGCTTTTTTTCATGGGGCTGGTCTAAAAGGCAAGTGGAGGCGGCGGGAATCGAACCCGCGTCCAATCATGAGTCCATTAGAGATTCTACGGAAGTAGTTTGTTTTCAGTACGCCTGGCGGCCGTTAAAACAAACAAAATGAACCGCCCGCGGCCCTCTTTGAATTTCGCCCCACAGGACAGGAGGCGCTCCCTGCGGCGCTAGCCCGCTAAGTGACGCCCTGGCCCTCCCGCGGGCGGGGAAAACCAGGACGGCAACGTGTTACTTACGCTGCGAGTGCAAAGTTGTTTGCGGTTCTTTTTTTGAGCAGTTTTGTGAGCTGCTCGGCTCAGTCCGCCTCTCTAACTTCGTCAAAACTGTCGAAACCTTTACGCCCCCAGCCTGGGGAATGGCGGGGCCGACGAGACTCGAACTCGCGACCTCATGCGTGACAGGCATGCGTTCTAACCAGCTGAACTACGACCCCGCGCCATGTATGCATAGCCTGGGCGGTAGAGGGTTTGAACCTCTGACACCCGGCGTGTAAAACCGATGCTCTACCAGCTGAGCTAACCGCCCAACCCAAAGACTATTTATATATTAAAATCGCCTTTCTGTCAAGTAAAAACGGCGGGCGGGCCGGCAGGCCCGCCCGCCGTTTGCTATGCGTCCGTTTAGTCCAGGTCGATCGAATCCTTGGTCTTTTCCTTGCGCTTTTCGTCCATCTCGTTGAATTTGTCCATGCAGTCCGCGTCCTCGCCCTCCACCATGGAGCATTCCAGGTATTCGGCGATGTAGAGGATGCAGGCGCGGATGGCCTTGCCGGTCGGGGTTTTCTTGTAGCTTTCGCCGCCGACCGAGAAATTGCGAATGCTGAGTCCGGCGCCCAGGGCCGAGCCCTTGGCGCTGGCCTCGATGGTGCGGGCGTCGGTGATCTCGCCGGTCTCGGTGTCGATGACCTTCAGGTCCACGGCGATGTAGGCCTTGTCCTTGCCGCCGCCCAGGGAGAGCCCCTTGAAGCGGACGCCGCCTTTTTTCCCCGAGGTGTTCTCCTCGTACGCCGACACCGTGGCCGCGACCAGGTATTGGGCCCCTTTCAGCTTCTTCATCTGCACCTTGGTCTTGGAGCTGACCCGGCCCGAGGCGCTCAGGTCCTGTTCGCCGAGCACGGCGTCGATCTCCTTGCGTTCCAGCACGCTGAATGCCTTGGTGCTCACCAATTCGGAAGCCAGCATGTCCTGCAGGTCGCTGGCCACCGAGCCGCTCCACCAGCCGGCGGCGGTTTGGTTGGTGAAGCGCAGCACGCCGAGGCGGATCTTTTCCTTGGCCGCCAGGGGCTGGGAGACCAGGGTCAGCAGCAGCGCCACGGCCAGAAATGACAGTAAAAGTTTCTTCATATGTCCTCCTGAATTTCGGGTCTATCTTACACGGTTGTCAAGACAATTTCAACTATAGGAGGCCGACCACCCGCCCGCCGGCAGCCGCAGCCGCCCGCGTGATCTTCCGGATGCGGCAGGTCCAGCTCGGGATCACCCCCAGGGTGCGGGTGGCCAGGGCGGCTACCGCCGGGCAGACGGCGCAATGTTCCAGGTCGGCGCACAGGCCGCACAGCTCTTTCCTTTCGCTGAAAAAATAGTCCTGGCGCAGCTCGGCGTAGCTGGCGGCCTTGGCGGCCAGTGCCCTGGCCGGCATGGCTATGAATTTCTCGAGCTTGCCGAAACAATACCTGCCGTAGTCAGGGTTCGCCGGATCGCGCCCCAGCAGGTCGTAGAACAGGTAGCAGCCCCAGACCGTGCGGTCGGGAAGCAGCGCCAGCCGGTCGCGGCCGGCGAAACAGGCGAAAATGCCCTTCTTGCCGTTATCCGCGAAGTTTTCCAGCGGCATCCTTCCGGTCTTATGACGATGCTTTTTTGCCATGTTGGCTAAACGGCCCAGTTGCCTTTCAAGGACTGCCAGGTCTTTTTTCGCCCAGGGAACGCACAGGTCCAGGGCGTACTGCAAGCGGGAGTGTCCCTGCTTCAGCATTTTCTCCATGCTCGCGGCCAGCAGGGGCACGGTCCTCGGGGTGAAAACGCTATGGATGGTATAGCCATCGGGATCGTGTTGCTGCAGATCTTTCAGGGCCGCTTCAACCGCGGGAAGGCTGCGGGCATCGCGGTTCTTCTGGGCCAGCCCGTCGCAGCTCAAGACCAAATCGAAATGGTGTTTCTTGAAAAATAAAATGTGTTCCCTTTTTACCAGCGAACCGTTGCTGGTCAGGGTGAAGCGGAACCTGTTCTTGAAACTTTTCTCCGCATAAGCAACTGTTTTTTTTACCAATGGCCAGCTCAGCAGCGGTTCCCCGCCATAGAACCCGAGCCACACCTCCCGGTCCAGGCGCGGCCGCAGCAGGTCCAGAAAATCAAGGATATCCTCAAATTTTAACGTATTTTTCCCTTTTTGCTGCGGGCAATAGGGGCAGGAAAAATTGCATTTGTCGCTCAAGACCAGGGTTAAAGAGGATATCTTCTTCATGGCAAGCTCATTGTAGCAAGCCGGGCGCTTACAGACAAACCGCGGCGGACAAGTAATAAATTGTTTTTTGGAATGATTCCTTGTTAAAAATTCATTTATAATTTAAAATTATTTCATCTTTCGAAACGGAGGTAATTTATGAGTATTAAAAAAACGAACCTGAAACTCCTTCTGGGCAAGATCCGGACTTATCTTGACGCGCAGCCCGAAGCAATGAAAAGAGGTAAAAAATTCATTGAAGCCGAAAAGGCCCTGGCCCAGCTGGAAAAGGTTTTATCTGAAAAAGTAGGCGAATTGGTGATCTGCCGCAAGAATCAACCCATGTTCTGAGGCCGATTTCAAATCGCCGCCAGGATAAAAACCTTCCGCAAGAATTTTTTATTCGTTGTTTCTTTCATCTATCTGAGCGGATCACTTTGCAGCCTGGATCCGCAGAGAAAAATCACCCAATATGCCCTGAATACCTGGAAACCCGAGCGCGGATTGCCGAACAGCACGGTTCTGGCCATTGCCCAGGACCGTTCCGGTTATATGTGGCTGGGGACGCCTGAAGGGCTGGTACGCTTTGATGGAGTGAATTTCACTGTTTTCGATAGCCGCAATACGGCTGAATTTCAAGATACTTTTGTGAACAATTTGCATGTCGATCGCCGCGGGGTTCTTTGGATCGGAAGCTTTCGCGGCAAACTTCTCAGCCTGGAAAAGGGAAGGTTTAAAAGTCATTTCCTTCCCCAAACGGTTGTCAATATCTACTTCAATTGCCTGGTCGAAGATGGCCTGGGCACTCTCTGGATCGGGACATCCGTGGGTTTGTTTTATCGGCCACCCGGTCAAAACCGCGCAATCAAACAACATCCTTCTTATCTGGGCGCGAGAATTCTCAGCCTGGCAACCGATCGTTCGGGGCGTTTGCTGGTCAGTGCCGCGGGCAAAGGGGTGTGTCGCCTCGAAAAGGGAGAGTTCCAGAGTATCCTGTCGGCCGCCGGTCCATTGGGCGATGACGTCTCTGTTCTCAGGCAAAGTCGCAATGGAACCTTATGGCTGGGAACGCTTGCCGGATTGTTCGATTATCAAGGCGACCGCCTGCGCCATCATCCGCTCAAACCCGGGATGACGGAAACCATCAGCTCTTTGGTCGAAGATCGCGACGGCAACCTGTGGGTGGGCAGCGAGGGCGGCTTGTATCGCTGGTCTCAAGGTGCATTTGAATCCTTGGACCGCGACCGGGACTTAAGCAGCAACTGGGTCTATTCCATGTGCGAAGATGCCGAGGGGTCGCTCTGGGTGGGAACCGTTGATGGCGGCTTGACCCAGATCCGTGATGAAAAAATAACTGGTTTCACCGGTCGCGAAGGATTGAGCGGCGAAGTGTTCCGCAGTGTGCATGCGGGTGAAGCCGGAACCATGTGGATCGGCGGCTATGGCGGATATTTGAACCGTTATCAAGACGGCCGCCTTGAAAAATTCAGCTTGCCGGTCCGCTTTCGCAGCCAGACCATCTGGTCGCTTGAAACCGAGGCCGGGAATTCCCTGTGGCTGGGAACGGATTCGGGGCTGCTTTGTTTTCATGATGGCCGTTTCAGGGAAATCCCCTTGCCGGGACCGGCCGCGAATAGTGAATCACGCTGTGTGTTAAAAGACAGTTCGGGCCGCCTGTGGATCGGCACCTATGGGGCGGGGCTGCTCTGCCGGCATCAGGAAGCATTCAATCGTTATTCCACCACGGCTGGCTTGCGCGACGATCGTATCACCTGCCTGTTTGAAGACCGGAGAGGGAATTTATGGGTTGGCAGCGAAACAGGGTTGAATTTCCTTGTCGCCGGGGGGAACGAAAAAATCAGTAATGAACCGCTCCTGAATGGGTGCCGGGTGGAATCCATGTACGAGGATGGCCAGGGAATTTTGTGGATAGGTACCCGCAACCATGGCTTGAAGGTATTGAGAAATGGACGATTGGGCTCGGTCGCTTTTGATCAGGGGCTGTTCGACAATCGCGTGTATGCCATCCTGGAGGACCGGGAAGCCAACCTTTGGCTGAGCAGCGAGCGCGGCATTTTTTGCGCCCCAAAAAAAGAGCTGGAAGAAACAGCCTGGGGAATCCGTCCGCGGGTGTCCGGACGCTTGTTCACGGAGGAAGATGGACTGAAAGGCCGCCTGTGCAATAACGGGCATCCGGCCGGATGGAAAAGCGCGGACGGGCGGTTGTGGTTCGCCACCGTGAAAGGGGTCGCGGTCATCGACCCATCCCGAATGCACCCGGACAACCGGGTGCCGCCGGTGCTGGTGGAGCAGGTCGTGGTCGATAACCGCAGCCTGCCGACCGCGGGGAATTCCCCGGCGCGGTGGCTGCAACTGGCGGCGGGCAGCAAGAAGCTGGAATTCAATTACACGGCACTCAGCTTCATCCGTTCCAACAAGATCGTATTCAAGTATAAGTTGGAGGGCTACGACAGGGAGTGGACGACCGCTGGCAAACGACGTGAGGCGTTCTACAACGATCTGCGTCCCGGGCGATATAATTTCAGGGTGATCGCCGCCATCGCCGACGGCGTCTGGAACCTGGCAGGAGCATCGTTCGCTTTTTACCTGCGTCCGTTCGTCTACCAGACCTGGTGGTTCATGGTCCTGGCCGCCTTGGCCTTCGCGGCCCTTTCGGCGCTGTCGTGGCAGCTCTTGAAAAAATACCTGCATGCCGTCACTTTCTGGAAGAAAAAGACCCATATCGGCCATTTCAAGATACTGGACACCATCGGCGCGGGCGGCATGGCCACGGTCTACAAGGCGCAGGACATGCTGGACAAAAAGCGCGTCGTGGCCCTCAAGGTGCTGAAAGAGGAAAATTTCCACGACGAGAACCAGAAAAAGCGCTTCAAGCACGAGTCGCTGATCACCGAGCAGCTCGACCACCCGCACATCGTGCGCATTATCGAGCGCGGCGAAGTGGAGGACTGCTTGTACATCGCCATGGAGCTGCTGGACGGGCAGTCGCTGGCCGCGCTCATCAAGAGGGGAGGGCGACTGGAGCCCGCCGCGGCGCTGGACATCATGCTGCAGATCATTGACGCCCTGGGCGCCATCCACGGCCAGAACATCGTCCACCGCGACCTCAAGCCGGAGAACATCATGATCAGCGAGCGCCGCGGGCGGCCCCATTACGTCAAGCTGCTCGATTTCGGACTGGCCATCACCCCGGCCCAGTCGCGGCTGACCATGTCGGGGGTGGTCATGGGCACCATCCGCTACCTGCCGCCGGAACGGATCAGCGACGGCACCTCCTCGCCGTCCGGGGACATTTATGCCGCCGGCATCATCCTCTATGAGATGCTGACCGGCTCCAAGCCCTTCTGGTCGGAGGCCACCGGGGAGGTGATCCACCGCATCCTGGAAACCTACCCCTTGCCCGCCCGCGAGATCAACGCCGCCATTCCCCGGGACCTGGAGGCGCTGATCCAGGCCATGATCGACAAAGACCCGTCCCGGCGCCCGCCATTGGCCACGGTGGAGAAGGAACTGCTGCGCCTGGCGGCGGAGTTCCCGGTGCAGCCGGAAAACAAAGAAGGCTGACGCGGGTTTTTCTTGCTTACGGAAGCAGAGTATAATGCCGATGTTCAGGAGGAGCGTCATGCGCAAAAATCTGGGAAAGACCGACCGCATCATCCGCGCGATCGTCGCCCTGGCGATCGCCGCGTTGGGGATTTATTTCAGGAGCTGGTGGGGGCTGCTGGCCATCGTGCCCCTGGCCACCGCCGTGCTGGGTTTTTGCGGCCTGTACGTGCCGTTCAAGATCTCGACGATCAAGAAGTAGCAGGGAGACGCCGGACGTTCGGCGTTGGCTGTTGGCAAGATCCGGGATCCAAGCGCCCGCTTCTTTCCTTTCTTGCGGACGTCGGACGTCTTCCAGCATAGAGGTGATAATGGAATTCCCTGCCTGGCTGAACGGCATTGACGTCGCCATCACGGTCTGCAACCGCGAAGGCGTCATCCTCGCCATGAACGAGCGGGCGGCGAAGACATTCGCCGCCGACGGCGGCCTGTCCCTGGTTGGAAAGAACCTGATGGACTGCCATCCCGAAACGGCGCGGCAGAAGATCCGTTCCCTCCTGGCAACGGGTGCGAGCAATGACTATACCATCGAAAAGAACGGCGTGAAAAAACTGATCCACCAGGAGCCCTGGTATCGGAAAGGCGAAATGGGCGGGTTGGTGGAATTCTCCATCGTCATACCGGTCCGCCTGCCCCATTTCGTCCGCGGCTGACGCGTGGTCCGCGGCGACGGCGCCGGCCGTGCCCCGGGACTCCGAGGAACGGCCGGTCTTGTCTCGGTTATTTTACCCGGTTCATGTGCTCGGCGAACCAGCCCAGGACCGTCTGCCACCAGAGCCGGGCGTTCTGCGGCTTCTGCACGAAGTGGTTCTCGTCGGGAAAATACAGCATTTTCGATTCGACGCCGCGCCGCTGCAGGGCGGTGAAGAGCATCAGGCCCTGCGACACCGGCACGCGGAAATCGTTCTCGCTGTGCACGACCAGCATGGGCACCTTGAACTTGTCCACGTGGTTGGCCGGGTTCCACTTTTCATAGAGGTCGCTCTCCCAGGGGGTGCCGCCGTGCTCCCACTCCTCGAACCACAGCTCCTCGGTGGCGTAGTACATGCTGCGCGCGTCAAAGATGCCGTCGTGCGAGACCAGGCAGCGGAAGGGGTACTTGAAAGCGTCGCTGTGGCCGGCCATCCAGTTGATCATGAAGCCGCCGTAGGAGGCGCCGGCCGCCACGATGCGCTCCTTGTCGATGAAGGGGAAGTTCTCCACCAGGTACTGCTGGCCCTTGATCAGGTCGACGAAGGGAGCGCCGCCCCAGTCGCCGGAGATCGAGTCGGTGAAGGCCTGGCCGTAGCCCGGGCTGCCATGGAAGTTGATGGCCGCCACCACGTAGCCGGGCGAGGCGAACAGGCTGTGGTTCCAGCGGTAGTGGAAATCGTCGGTCCAGGCATTCTGCGGGCCGCCGTGCACCAGGAACACCAGCGGGTATTTCTTGCCGGCGTCGAAGAAAGGCGGCTTGACCAGGAAACCCTCCACCATCTCGTCCTTGGCGCCCTTGAAGCGGAAGGTCTCGGCGCGGTTGAACTCGATGTCCTTGAAGAGCTCCTGGTTGAAACGCGTCAGCTGCGTCTGGCGGCGGCGGCGCAGGTCGAACTTGAAGATCTCCTGCGGCATGGCCACGTTCTGCACCAGGTAGACCAGGGCGCCGCCGTCCGCTGTCAGGCGCAGCGAATTGGCGTTGACCGCGGGCACGATCCTCTCGATCTTTTTCGAGGCGATATGCAGCTTGAAGATCGGCTCGTAGATGCTTTCCGAGGCGATGAAATAGATCGTCTTTTCATCGGCGCCGAAAACGAAGGCGGCGATGGTGTTGGCAAAGGCCGCGGTCAGGTTCTGCCGGGCCCCGCTTCTCAGGTCGTAGAGGATGATGTCTTTCTTGTCGGCCTCGAAGCCGGCCCGACGCATGGAGAGATAGGCCAGGTAGCGGTTTTTCGGCGAAAAGACCGGGTTGGCATCGGCGCCCTTGTTGTCGGCGCTGACGTTCTTTTCCTCGCCGCTGCGCAGGGAACGCAGGAAGACGTCGTTGTTGGTGGAGATGGCCACGACCGGGTCGAGGTTCCTCACGTAGGCGAACCAGGCATTGTCACCGGAGAACACGAAGTCCTGGCCACCGCCGAGATCCAGCGGCGGGGTGTCAAATTCACCGGGGGTGAGGTCGGTGAATTCGTCGCTTCCGGGCCGGTGCCGGAAAACGTGGCTGCGCTTGCCGTCGCGCCAGGAGTCCCATACGCGGAACATCAGGCCGGTCAGCAGCTTGGCCTTGACCTTGGAGCTTTCCGCTTCCTTGTCCAGGGCCAGGGCCTCGGCGAAAGAGGCCGCCCGGGGCGCCACATCGCGGGCAAAGGCGATGGTCCTCTCGTCGCCCGACCAGATAAAATCCCCGATGCCGCCGGGAACTTGGGTGACGGGCTTGATCTCCTCCGGTTGGCGCAGGTCCATGGAGAAAACCTGGGGATCGCCGGCGCGGGTGGAAACGAAGGTCAGCAGGCCGGAGCGCAGGAATCTGGGGTTGGAGCTGTTGCCCTTGCCGTCGGAGAGTTTTTTCAGCGCCTGGCCCTGCAGGTCGGCGGCGTACAGGTCGGAGTGCGAGGAGTTGGCCGCGATGTCCGGCGTGCGCACGGCGAACACGACCCAGCGGCCGTCAGGGGATACGGCCGGCGACGACAGGCGGCCGGCGGCGAACATGTCTTCGAAGCTCATGGCCCTTTTCTGCCCCCAGAGGGCGGCGGCCAGGAAAAGGCACAGGAAAAGCAAGGCGGTTTTTTTCATCGGGTTTCTCCTTTTCTTGTTTTCATTCTTCACGGCGAACGTCGCGTTCGCCAGCCCTTGGCGGGTGATGAAAGCAAGCCGCGGGAGCCGTTGCCGGCTCCCGCGGCGCTTGGGGTCGGTGTGTTCGGAAAGCGAGCTTACTGTGCGGCCTCGGCTTCTTCCCTGGGCTGGACCTTCAGGATGATGTAGCGGTTGGCCTGGACCTTGCTGGTCACGGGATTGATCAGTTCGTATTTTCTCAGGGTGAAAATGTATTCCTTCTCGCCGCCGGCGCCGTCGATCTTGACGATCGACTTGTTGGTCACGGTCTTGCCGGCCAGCAGGTCCTGGTTCTGGTCGATGTTGGTGGACAGGGAGATCATCTTCTTCTCATTCTCCACCTGGGTCTTCATCTGGGTATAATTCGCCTGGTCGCGCTTGTAATTGGCGGTTTCGGTCTCGGATTCCAATTCCAGCGCGGCGATCTGCTTCTGGATCTCGGCTTTCTTGCCGCCGCGCGTTTCGCCCAGCTGGGTCCTCAGCTGGTCCAGGAGGTCCTTCTTGTCCCTGACCAGGAGGAGCTGGTCGTCCTTTTTTTTCTTGACGTCGGCCAGATCCTGGATCATCTTGGGCAGGCCGAATTCTTCGCTGACCGGCTCTTCGCTGGAGATCAATTTCCAGGACTTGAATTCAACGGCGAACGGCTCGACGGCCATGGCGGCCATGGTGTCCCGGTCCTTGGCCTTCATGGCCTGGAAATATTTGGAGAGAGCGATCTCCTCGGGCTTCTGGCAGGAAGTGGTCACCAGGATCAGGAACATCAGGGCGATTAATACCAATACTTTTTTCATGCAAATCCTCCTAGTAAATTTTTTGAATATTTGCTGGATGCACGGAAACTGCTTCCGCACTTCGCTTTGGCCTGGCTATTACCTTTTTGCTCATCCGCTGCGGATTATAAGTAATTTAAAATTTAAAATCAAGACCAATCGTCACTTTAATCAAAAAAGGATGGTGGCGGAAGAGGGGACGCAGCTAGTTGTCCAGGATGAAATCCATGGGATTGACCGGCTTTTCGTAGTAGCGCACCTCGTAATGCAGATGGGGGCCGTTGCTCCTGCCCGAGGTGCCGACGTAACCGATGACGTCGAAGCGCTTGATGCGCTGCCCTTCGCGGACGTTGTATCCGGAAAGATGGCCGTAGCGCGTGACGTAGCCGAAGCCATGGTCGATGATGATCAGCTTGCCGTAGTAGTCGCGCGTTTCGGCGACCAGGACGATGCCGTCGGCCGGGGCGATGACCTTGTTGCCCAGCTGGGTGGCGATATCGACGGCGTTATGGAATTCGTAGCGGCCGGTAAAAGGATGGATGCGGTTGCCGAAAACACCGGAGAGCAGGCCGCGCGTGGGCCAGATGGCGGGGGTGGCGGCCAGCTGCAGTTTCTGCTGGTTGACATATTTTTCCACCGTCTTGAGCGAGTCCTCTATCTTCTGGGCCTTGTCGCGG